>VHDF01000099.1 GCA_016871495.1 Verrucomicrobiota bacterium
CTACCGTCAACCCAGGTCAGAATCCTCCTTTCTGCAGATACGTTTCCTGCAGCTTCCGTTTGCGTCTTCTCAGTGCCACGAGTTTATGATGCTCGAACTTTGATGGCTCGAAAACTCATCTTGCGCCCATCCTGTCGGCCTCAAACCCACTTTTACACCTCGAAATCACCCACACAAGTACGCGAAGAGCCATCGGAAAAATGTGCTGGCGACTTGAATTCAGCAGGCGAATACCCGGAAGATTCTGTCCTTCGATCCATGACTCGAAATCCCATCATTGCCGCCTTGGATGTGCCGACGGCAACTCAAGCCTTGGAGATCGCGCAGGCCATCGCTCCCCACGTCGGCATGTTCAAAGTCGGAGGCGAACTCTTCACTCGTTGCGGACCCTCCATTGTCGCTTCGATTGTCGAACTCGGGCGGCCTGTTTTTCTGGACCTCAAGTTCCACGACATCCCCAATACCGTTCGAAAATCCGTCGGAAACGCCGTGGCCCTGGGCGTGCAAATGCTAACCGTCCATACTTCAGGCGGCTCAGCCATGCTGGCTGCAGCGGCCGAAGCGGCCCGAGGAAAGACACTTGTGCTTGGAGTCACCGTCCTCACCAGTCTGGACGACAACGCTCTGCGCCAAGTTGGGGTGAACGGTTCAGTGACGGGTCAAGTCGAACGTCTCGCTCAACTCGCCGTTCAGTCAGGCCTGCAAGGTCTGGTCTGCTCTCCGTTGGAAATCCAACCTTTGCGACGGCTCGTTCCTGGCTCAACACAGCTTGTGACACCTGGAATCAGACCGTCAGGAGCGCCTAGAACCGATGATCAAGCTCGCACCCTCTCCGCCCGTGAAGCCATGCGCGCAGGGGCCAACTGGATCGTGGTGGGTCGTCCGATCTACGCGGCCCCTGATCCCGCAGCGGCGGCGGAAAAACTTGAACAAGAAGTCTCCATGGAAGGTGGGGCGTAGCCAGCTCGGAGTTAGCAGTCTTCGCTCAAATCGAGTAAGACTCCCCACTCACTTGATGCTCAGGTTCGTCACCGTTCCGCACCCCAACCCGGCGGAGTTTTTTGGCTCAAAACGTCCAACTGCCTGCTTGATTCGGCCCAAAGGCCACGTTCCATTCTCCAAAAACCTACCTCTCAGCCAATTGCCGAACCCCATCCAAAAACTCTTGGGGGACAAAGGGCTTCTTGAAAAACCGGTCCGGCTGAGTCGGATACGCGGCGAAGTCTGAAGATCTGACCTGTCCACTCAACAAGATCGACTTGAGGTCCGGACGGATTTTTCGGCATTCGGCGAGCAATTCGAGCCCGTTGAGGGGTTGCATGGCGAAGTCGGTGAGCAACATGGAAGGAGTGGATGGGGCTTTTCGAAAAGCATCGAGGGCCGTGGATGGATCGCCGAAAGTCCGCACCTCATATCCATCGCATTCGAGCAATGCCTGAATCAATTCCAACAGAAGCGGCTCGTCATCAACGACGAAAAGGACCTTTGCTGAAGCACTGGAATCAGGGGAGGACATGGAACAAGTCAATTGAAGAAATGATCGACGGCCAAGGCGTTTAACAAGACTGCAGGACAGGAAGCAAGAATCCATTCCGAGTTTTTTCGAAAATGCGCTTGATGCCTGAGCGAATGCAGAGCGACAGTTCGCCATCCCATACCCGGTCCCACTCGATCCATGACTCGGCCCAAGCCCAAGGTCCTCCATCTGAAACGGGCGGCCTTTACTTTAATTGAACTGCTGGTGGTCATCGCCATCATTGCCATCTTGGCAGGCATGCTTTTGCCGGCGCTATCCAAGGCCAAAGAAAAAGCTCGCAAGACCTACTGTTACAACAACTTAAAGCAGATGGGATTGGCGGTCATTCTCTATGCCGATGAATTTGGCGGGAAAGTGCCGCGAGGCAACGAACCTTACTGGTGGCAGTTGTATATCCCTTATCTCGGGGGAACGAGCGCGACCAGGGATCAATATGGACGCATTAAGGTTTATACGTGTCCGAGTTATCCGAACAAACGCCAGGTCATGTGTTACGTCGTCAATGCCTGGCAATTTACCAGCGCTCGGGATACCTCGGGAACCGAGATTACCGGGACCCACACCATCAATCGATTTCAGAGTCCATCGGAGACCATCTATTTCGCGGACAACGAGAGTGGAGCTTGGCGTCCGATTTTCACCGTCACCAACATCATCGGTGGTGCGGACCTCAATGATGTGTGGTCACCGACCCATTTGCCGTATGGGTCGACGGGCAGAGCTTTGAACGGAGAACGAAGAGTGGCTGCCCGAAGACATGGGGAAGGGCCGAACCTCCTTTACTTTGACGGCCATGCCGGCTGGAAGAACGGGAAACTGATCAAGGTTGATGATTGGCGGGAGCAGAAGTAGCGGGGCATGCTTGACCAAAGCCGTCTTTCGGATTCTCGAATCCTGATTCTACCTCTTCCGACGAGTCGGCGTGAACGCCCTGCCCCGACCGCGCAGTAGTTCTCACTTTGCCCTGGAGCGCGGCGGGGTCGTAGACGAGCCGCAGCAAGATGCGAACATCCAGATGCGCTGGGTTTTTCCGCGAGTCTTGGGCTGGCGACGCTGCTGCGACTGGCTTTCAGCACAGTCGCGCTCCCATGCCATGACGCCGGGGCGCGGCTGCGACGTCCGAACCGGACGCGAATGCGTCCATCCCGGCCAATGGCTTCATCTGCCACCAAACGAAAGGACTCACACGAAGCCACGAAGGTCCGAGGAAACAGTCCAACCTATTCCGGTCCGTGGGTGGCAGGCTCGATTCCGCGACCGGGACTCCTGCGCGGCGAGGAAGAACAGATCCCCTATTTCTAAGGTTCGCCCATTGGGTTGTTTTCGCTCAAGATCGCGCCCGTCGGCACCAGCCCATGCACGCGACACTGTCCATCCCTGACGAGTTGGCGGCGATTCTCCGGAACACTCCGGAGCTGACAGAGGCTTATCTGGTCGGCGGCTGTGTCCGCGACGCTCTCCTCGGCGCCGAGCACAAGGATTTCGACATCGAAGTTTTTGGCATCGGATACGAAGCCCTCGCAGCGGTGCTGGCCCGGTGGGGCCGGACCGACATCGTCGGACGTTCGTTCGGCGTCGTGAAACTCTCTACGGTTTCTGGACATGTGTTCGATTTCTCCATCCCGCGGCGCGATTCCAAAGTGGCGCCGGGGCATCGCGGATTCGCGGCTGAATTCGATCCGAGCCTGACCCCCAAGGAAGCGGCCAGCCGGCGGGATTACACTTTGAACAGCTTGATGTGGCACCCGGGCAGGCGCGAGTTGCTCGATTTTTTCGGAGCTGAGCGAGATATGCGCCATCGCGTGTTGCGGCATGTCAGCGATGCCTTCGTCGAGGATCCCTTGCGGGTCCTTCGCGGCATGCAGTTCTGCGCTCGTTTCGAGCTCGTCGCGGCCCCGGAAACGCTGGCGCTTTGCCAAAGCATCTCGGGAACTTTTCCTGAACTCCCGGTGGAACGAGTCCGCGAAGAGTGGTTCAAATGGGCAGCCAAAAGCGCGCGACCGTCGCTGGGACTGAAGTTCCTCGAGGACTGCGGCTGGCTGGGGCATTTTCCGGAACTTCGCGCGTTGCGGGGTTGCGAACAGGACCCCGAGTGGCACCCGGAAGGGGACGTTTTGAATCACACGGCTCTTTGTTGCGATGCCATGGCGGAACTGGCCGAATGGAGATCCGCCGATCGCGAACTCCGCGCGACGCTGATGCTGGGAATTCTCGCCCACGATTTTGGGAAGCCGTCCACCACGCACCGGGCGGAGAAAGACGGGCGATGGCGTGTCGTTTCGCCCGGGCATGATGAAGCGGGAGTGGCGCCTGCCCTCGAATTCATGCAGCGGATTGGGACGCCCCACGTCGTCCGGGATCGGGTCGTTCCGCTGGTGAAGAATCATTTGGCCCATCTACAGGCCTTGAGTGATCGATCCGTGCGACGACTGGCGCGGCGAGTGGCACCGGCGACGATTGCCGAACTGTGCCTCGTGATGACGGCGGATCAATTCGGACGTCCACCGCGTCCCCGCATCGTCTCCGAGTCAATCCAGCAACTGCGCCGCAAAGCCGCGGAAATGCAACTGCAGGACGCAGCGCCCAAGCCGTTGCTCTTGGGAAGACATCTCATCGGCTTGGGACTTGAGCCAGGAACGGTCTTCGGATTGATGTTGCGGCGGGCCTTTGAAGCTCAATTGGATGGCGCATTCACGGATCTGCCCGGGGCTTATCGCTGGCTGACGGAAAACGGGGCAGCCGAGCTGGATCCGAGTCAGATGGAGAAAGCCCGATTTTTGGGCGCGGAGAAAGACTGAGGGGTGAAGGGTTCTTCGGAGTGAGGGCTCGATTCAATGGGGGCTTCGATCCAGGGTCAGGCTCCAGGGATGGACCTGGCGGTTGAGGGCTACCGAAGCAGTCGTAAGATCAGACATCCTGACCCGGGGTGGAATCAGGATGAGCCCAGATGGCGATCGATGATCCGGAGGTTGGTGGTCTCAGTATCCGACGATCTGAAGCGGCGAGAAAGAAACAACGCATCGGTCACGAAACACAAGCCTTCTCGACCACGAGTCATCCCGGAGGGATGCCAGCCATTAGCCGGGGGTGGCGTGAGGCACGATCGCCACCCCCGGATCCTGGGCCCGACATCGTCGTCGACCCCGGGAGGGGTCGCAGCGGGGTGAGGAACCGTGCAATGTGGGGGGATCGGCTGCAGTGGTCTCAAGCATGTTCCCGTCTTCGCAAATGTTCGCTGCTAGAAGCCAGGAGGCCTGAAGCTCAGAGATGAGCGGTCCGCTCTTCGCCAATGAAGAATCGGACCTGGAGAACTGAAACCCGCACACCCCGGGTATGGGCACCTGCGACGCTGGCATCCCTCCGGGATGCACCTGCTTGGGCGACCCGATGGGCCGGTGGTATCGTCGCTGCGCTCCTCAACCACCGGCTAATAGCTGGCAAGCCTCCGGCTTGTGACTGAACCGCTTCACGTCACTCTGGTCTCACATCCCTTCTGCATCCATCCCGCATCTCCCGCTTGGGGTCAGGATGTCTGAAGATGCTTGGCACGGTGTCTCCAGAGGTTGTCGGTGACCGGGTTGTCGTGGTAACGCAGGCAGCCCTGTCTGCTGTTGCGCAGGCTGCCCAACCTGCGGGGCGACGAAGGAAACCAGACGCGTGGAGAGCATGGAAGGGTCTCGTTCTTCGCCCGCCGGGCCGACTGGCAGTCGGCGATATGGCAGGCTGGGCGGCCTGCGCCACACTACAAACGGCTTCGGGACGCACGGTGCTTGGCACGGTCAGGCGCTGCGGGCTGGCGGGTTGGCATGGTTCACGCTTAGTCTGTTCTCCATGAACCGCCTGTTCAACCTGTCGATGGTCGCCCTGCCCTTCATTTTGGGCTGGCTCAGCCTCGACATGCAGGGTCAACAGGCATCGACCAATCTCGCCCTCAACCGGCCCGTGTTTTCCTCCGGCGCGAACTTTGGCTCGTTTCGGCCTGCTTCACTCACCGATGGAAGCCCGGACACGTTCACTTCCCCCGCCGCCGGCTCCGGCACGTTGGGCTTCTATTATCAAGTCGACTTGGGCCGGCTCTATCATTTCGACCGCATCGTGCTTCGGAATCGGGGAGATGGATGTTGTCCAGAGCGTCTGAGCCGTTTCAAAGTGGAGGTTTACGGGGCGGGCGGTGATACCGTGGGGCCGTTGTTGTGGAGCGCCAAACTGCGATCCGATGGAACCCACTCGGGAGCCGCAGGGACGGACGTCATCACCGCCGCCATGAACACGAATAGCGTGTTTGCCGGGCGATTCGTCCGAGTCGTCAATGACAGCGGCATGGGCTACAGCCCTCAGTTGGCCGAGATCGAAGTGTATGGGAGCTTCGCCCCTGAGATCCGGAGCTTTACCGCCGAGAAGGACAATCTGGCAGCAGGGGAATCCACCCTATTGAAATGGGATGTTCTTTACGCGACGGAAGTCTTGATCGAAGGCATCGCCGGTCCGATCCCAGCCTCAGGCGAAATCAAGGTCACTCCTTCGCGGACGACATTCTACACACTGAAGGCGGCTAACGCCGCGACCTCGGTGTCCTCAACCCTCGGTGTGGGAGTCCATGAAACACTGAGACCGCCCGTCCTCAACGAGTTCGTGGCGAACAATGCCTCCAGCTTCGAAGACGAGGATGGGGATCCTTCGGATTGGATTGAGATCCTGAATCCGAATGCCTTCTCGCTTTCACTCGAAGGGCTGGGGCTGAGCGATCAGCCGGATTTGAGCGCGGTCTGGACGTTTCCCGCTCTTCGGTTGCCGCCCCGCGGTTTCGTGGTGGTGTTTGCCTCCGGCAAGAATCGCCGCGAGGTGTCGAACCCTCTGCACACTTCGTTTCGACTGGACGCCGCTGGCGATTTCCTCGCCCTGGTCGATCGTGATGGAAAAACTCGCTTGCAAACTTTTCCCGACGACCATCCGGTTCAAAAAACATTCCCGGGCTTGGGACGCAATGTGGCGTTTGGAATCGGGTCCAGTGGAGCGAAGGGATTCTTGAAACCGCCCACTCCGGGACAGCCCAATGGTCCCGCTTTTGCGGGAGTGGTGGCGGACACGAAGTTCAGCCATGACCGCGGTTTTTACGAGTCTCCTTTCATGGTGCGGATTACGAGCGCCACTCCGGATGCCGTGATTCGATACACGACCAACCGTTCCCGTCCCACGGCAACGACCGGCCTTGTTTACACCGGTCCCATCCCGATTTCCCGAACCACCATCTTGCGCGCGATCGCGTTCAAGGATGGCTGGGCTCCGACGGACGTGGACACGCACACGTACCTTTTCCCAAGCAACGTGATTGCGTCCCCGCTGCTCCGAACCTCCGTCACCACCCATCCGGCGCATCGTCCGCGGATGAAGGATGCCCTCGCCAGTGTGCCCAGTATTTCGCTGGTTGCCTCCGGCACGATCCGTGACGAGGTCCAGGTTCTGACCTCGTTCGAGTGGCTCGATCCGCGCGGGCCCAGCGGAAGGCAGGCCGATTGTGGAGTGCAGTTGTTCGGAGGGGCGTTTACGGATTTCGCGAAAAAGAGTTTCCGGCTCTATTTCAAATCGGAGTTTGGTCCGCCCCGGCTGGAACTCCCTGTTTTCGACGGATACGGGCGGGATTGGGCTCCGGCTTCGACGTTTGATCAACTTGAACTCCGCAGCGGGTCGCACGACATGGAGATGCGCGGATTTTACATGTCGAATCTTTTTGCCGACGACACCCAACTGGCGTTGGGCCAGCTGGCGCCCCACGGGCGCTTTGTGCATCTCTACCTCAACGGCGACTATGGGGGGGTCTATCACTTGCGCGAGCGCTGGGGAGCCAGCATGCACCGGGAGTACTTCGGCGGCACGGAAGCCGAGTATGAATCCATCAACGGCAATTGGAATGTCGGCGGCTGGGCTGAACCGGGGACACCGTATGACGGTGACGGGACGACTTGGGCGCTGGCCAAATCGTTGCGACAACAATACGACCGCGTCCGGGCTTACGTGGATGTGCCCAACTACATCGATTACATGCTGACGTGGATTTGGGGCCGGTGCGAGGACGAGTATCGGTGCGTCGGCCCGATCATGCCCGGCCATGGATTCAAATTCTATATCAATGACGCGGATGGATTCTTTCAATCTCCCGCCCATCCGTGGTACGGCGAGCCTAGCCAGCGCACCCTTTTTGGAGCCCAAGGACGGCAACCGGGCGACGGGCCGGGCAATCTCTTTTCCTCCCTCTATCGAAGCGGCGGTTCCGATTACCGAACGCTGCTGGCCGACCGGATCCATCGGGCTTTTTTCGCGAACGGGCCTTTGACCTCGGAGCAAACCGTGGCGCGATTGCTGGAGCGATGCCGGGAGCTCGAGTTGCCCTTTCTCGGAGAGGCCGCGAGGTGGAATTACCGTACTCCCGAGAAATGGACTTCGATTCGGGACGATGTGGTCACGAATTGGGTTCCGACTCGAGCCGCTGAAGTGATGCGCCAGTTGCGGGCCGCCGGCTTCTATCCCTCGATCGAGGCGCCCGTGCTCCATCGTCAGGGCGGCCTGGTTCCCGCCGGATTCGAAGTTTCCTTTCTCGGCCCGCCATCGGCCACGATCTTCTACACTCTGGATGGCTCGGATCCCCGCCTGCCTGGGGGCACGGTCTCGCCTGGCGCCAAGCGAGTGGAGTTGGGAGGTCGATCGGAAGTGCTGATCCCGGCCGGAGCGAATTGGAAGTGGTTCACCGATGGAGCCGGACTGGGGAGCAGTGACATGGTGGCCGGAAAACCCTCCTGGTCCGAGGCCAACTGGAAACATCCTGATTACTCGGACACGGCTTGGAAAACGGGTGCCGCCCAATTGGGATACGGGGAGGGTGACGAGGCGACCACGATTCCTTTTGGGAACAACGCCAATGACAAATGGACCACTTCGTACTTTCGGCTTGATTTCACGATGGCCAGTCTGACGGGTTTGCTGGGTTTCGAAGCGCGACTCAAAGCGGACGATGGCGCCATTGTCTATCTCAACGGTGTGGAAGTGGCGAGAGTTTCGATGAATCCGGGCCCCGTGTTAGGAAACACCAAGGCCCAGGCGGCGGCCGACGATGGCCAGGGCTTCGCGACTCTTTCTGTTTCAGCCTTGGCGGCGAGAGCGGGAAGAAACCTGTTGGCGGTGGAGCTCCATCAATCCACGACCAACACCAGCGACGCTTCGTTCGATCTCGAACTGAAGGCGGCGTATGCGGGAGCTGCCGCGGGCGAATCGCCGGTGTTGCGAGCGAACACCCTGCTGCGCGCCCGCGCCCTTTCCGGGTCTCAATGGTCGGCTCTCAACGAGGCCTATTTTCAAACACGAACCGAAGCATTGCTTCCGGGGGAAATCGCATTGACCGAGATTCATTATCACCCGAGAGGGATTCCCAGCGCGGAGTTCATTGAACTCGCCAATGTTTCCAGTCACGCGGTGAACCTGCGGGGCTGCCGCTTCTCCGACGGCATTGAATTCGCGTTTCCGCAGGAACGCGATACGGTCCTGGCCTCAGGACATCGCTTGGTTCTAACCAAGGATTTATTCGAGTTTCGGCGCCGCTATGGTTTGGATGTGGCGGTCGGCGGGATCTACCGGGGAAGTTTGAACAACGCGGGGGAAACGATTGCGATCGTCCTGCCTTCCGGAGCCACGTTGAGCCAGGTGACCTATCAAAGCCAAGCGCCCTGGCCGATGCCGCCGGAGGAGGGAGGACGGTCCTTGGTTTGGTCCAGGCCGGAAATGGGATCCAACCATCCCCAGGCTTGGACCTTGGGTTCCGAATTGCACGGGGGTCCGGGCCGGACCGATCGCGTCGGATTTGTCGGGGATCCTCGGAGGGATCAAGATCGGGACGGGCTTTCGGCATTGTTCGAGTACGCCTTGGGGACGCGGGACGATGATCCGGCCTCCGGCCCTTCGGCATGGAGTTACGGATTCGGGTCGGCTGGCGAGTTCTTTGTGAGATTTCAGCGGAATTCGGGGGCTTTTGATGCGGTGTTGCGGGTGGAGAAGTCGATGGATTTGGAAACATGGAGTTGGGCCAGCCGCTTGGGGACTGAGGAAACCCGGGTGCCTGGCTTGGTGGTGGAGCGGTGGGGATTGCCAGGCCCGATGGAACGTTCCGCTTTCTTGCGGATTCGCGTCGTTGTCGAGTAACAACAGATGGCCGAGCTCCCCTGGTGCGATTCAGCATGGTTCGAGGCCAGCCCATCTTAACGCACAGTCGAATCGATCCTCGCGTTGTGGTCCTGAACTTGCTTGGTTTTGCCCCATGAAACGACGGCAAGGGTTCATTGGGGTGGCGGCGGGAGTGGCCTTGGCCGCCCTGCTCTGGCCGAGTGGCCCGGAGACCTCTCGTTGGGGGAGGAGTTTGACCCCGCAACCATCCCAGGTCGTCGGGACTGGATTCCACCTGACTCCTTCATCGGGAATCGAGTCGAGTCGGGGTGTCCTCCAAGAACGCCCTCCTCGTCCGATCTCGAAATTTGCGAGTTTGCCCAGGCCGGATCCACGTCATGAATCCAAGTTCGCCCGTTTCTTGCAGTGGCTGGAGGAATATGAGACGGCCGATGTCGGCCAGCGGAACCAGATGGAGGATGCGGGTGTAGGACTGGCCCAGCGGCGCAGGGAGGAGATGCTGGAGTTGATTCCCTCGGATCCCAAGCGGGCTCTTGAACTCTCGATTCCTCGATGGTTTCGCGATTCATTGCCCGAGTCGGTCACCGGGCTGCTTGAAACCCCCTTCAACGCGCGAGGCCATCTCATGGTCCGGGCCGCCCTGCCGTTGCCTGGCGAAGAGGAGGATGTTCCTCGAGTGGAGCGAATTCTGGAGCTGGGGGAAGAGACCTATCGCGCCTACACTTATGGCCGGCGGTTGGGAGAATCGAGTCGATCCGACGTGGGCTTGCATGGGGTGTTGTTGGAAGGCATCGCGGCGGTGCATGAGAGGACGGTCCGGGTGGCGACACGAGAGGAAACGGCGTTTCGCTTGGCGGGACAAAGCCGTGATCCTGTTTGCACCGTGTCGGGTCAAGCTGCGGCGGCAGCCGATGCGGTGTTGGTGGAGCACGAGGGAGAAGAGTCCTTCGTGTGTGGCACGCCTCACGCGGAGGATTGGGAATCGGCCTTGATTGCCGAGTCGTCCAATCGATTCGGCCGTGCGTCCGAAGGACCGGTGTTGTCCGCCTCGACCTACACGGAGGGATTGAAAAGCCTGGTGCTCATTCGCGTGGATTTCGAGGACAAGGCGGGCATTCCCTTTTCCGACACGCAGGCGGAAACGCTGGTTTCGGGATTGCAGAATTTCTTCGACGAGAATTCGTTTGGACGGGCCGGTTTTCGCAAGCTTGGGGATGGATCGGAAGTGACCCCGACCTTGCGCATGCCGCGGACGAGCGCCTGGTATGGAACGAACGACGCGAGCCGGCTGCGGAGCGACGCTCGCACGGCGGCGCGGGCCGCGGGATACGACCTCACCCAATTCAATTTTGACGTCATCTGGTTCAAGAAAGTCTCGGGATTCAAGTGGGCCGGCTTGGGGTATGTCGGCAGCCCGGGCGCGTGGGTGCAAGACACGGCTTCCGTCGGAGTGACGGCCCACGAACTCGGTCATAATTTCGGCTTGGAACACGCCAACTTTTGGGACACCAGCGGGGAAAGCGTGATCGGCCCGGGCACGATGGTCGAATATGGGGACAAATTCGACACCATGGGTTCGGCCAACGCGGGGTCGAAACATTTTAACGCCCGCTACAAGAGCCAGCTGAATTGGATTCCAACGTCGGACGTGACCGTCCCCGCCAGCAATGGCGTCTATCGGCTGTTTCCCCACGACGATCCGGCCTCCTCAGGGCCGCGCGCGATTCGGATTCGCAAGAATTCCAGCACCAATTACTGGGTCGAGCTTCGGCAGCGTTACACGGGCAACAAATGGCTGGCCGACGGCGTAACCTTGCGCTGGGCCGGCACGGGCTCCCAGGCGACGCGCCTGCTGGACATGACGCCAGGAACGGTTCCGGGCAAAGATGACGCCGCCCTGTTATTGGGCCGAACGTTTTCCGACTGGAAAGCCAACCTCCATCTCACGCCCGTCGCCAAGCATCCCACGACGCCGCCCTCCATGGACATCCTCGTTCAGATCGGTCCTTTTCCGGAAAACCGGACGCCTTCGGTCTCTCTCTCGGCGCCGGTGGTCCAGGCGTCGGCCGGGTCCGAGTTACGGTTCACCGCCCTTGCGTCAGATCCGGATGGAGATGCATTGTCCTTTTTCTGGGATTTTGGCGATTCCGAGTTTCAAGGTCAGGGTCCGACCGCGAATCATCGATGGGCGACCGGAGGCGAGTACACGGTGCGTTGTGAAGTTTCCGATGGAAAGGGAGGGCGAGCGAGCGCCCACGTCGTGGTGCGGATTGGCAATCCCTCGACGTTTCGTATTAGCGGACGCGTCCTGACGACGGAAGGTCTGCCTGTGGAGGGAGTGCGCATGGCCGCTTCGAGCACGCAGATGACCTGGACCGATAGCGCGGGGAACTATGTGCTGACCGGGTTGGTGGGCGGGACCTATTCCTTGAAGGCCGTGCTGGCCGATTACGCCTTTCAGCCGGCTTCGTCGGGAACCATTGTTTCGGTCGGCCCGTCGAGGCAACAAGTCGATTTCGTCGCCGCCCCACCCTCGGGCGTGCTGACGGAGCCCATCGTCACGGCGGGTTCGGTTTGGCAGTTTCTTGACGATGGAACCAGCCTCGGCACCGCCTGGCGAGAGCGGTCGTTCGATGACAGCAGTTGGAAAGAAGGCGCGGCACCTTTGGGCTATGGCGACGACAATGAACGCACCGCCGTCGGTTTTGGTCCCAATAGCAATTCCAAGTTCGTGACCACCTACTTTCGCCGCGTATTTCAAGTAGGAGCCGAGAAGGCCTATTCGGCGGCAACCCTCGGTGTCCGCCGGGATGACGGCGCGGTGGTGTATCTCGACGGACGGGAGATCTTCCGCAACAACATGCCTTCCGGTACCATCACCAGTACTACGCTCGCGACGGGCACCGTGAGTGGCTCGGACGAGCAGGCTTTTTTCAACGTTTCGGTCAATCCCAACTTATTGTCCCCCGGCGAACACGTACTGGCGGTGGAAATCCACCAGTCTTCCCGATCAAGCTCGGACATCGTGTTCGATTTGGAGCTGCTGGGTTCGGTGGTCCCGATGCCCGCGCCACCGATCCTCACGGTGGAGCGTGCCGGGGAGGAACTGCGGTTGAGTTGGCCCGACGGCCCACGCGCTTGGCAACTTCAAGAAACCGAAAGACTCGAGCCCACCGCCACATGGAGTGCCTTCGAATTAACTCCCTCCGCGGTCGGCGGACGTCGGATATTGCTCATCCCTATGCGCGAACAGGCCCGATTCTTCCGGCTCAGCGACAAGGCTGCCGCGCGTTCATTGGAGGAGCGATAAGCCCCTCGACGTGGAGAGAAAGGCGAATCCCGGCGAATCGTCAAGGCGTCGAAACCACGGTTCGATAGAATTTGGTCCGGGATGGCGCGGGTTGTTCGAGGACGAAGTCGGTGCCGCTCAAGGGGTATCTCCATCCGTGCGAGGCCAGTGGTTCTTCTTTCCATTGGGGGTCGTCCAAACTTTCGCTCGAAAGCAAAATCACTCTTCGATTGGCAGGCCAAAAGAACTTCAGGCGAAGGCGTCCGCCCGTCGCATTCTCGATCGTCAGCCGCCATGGCAAGTCCTGATGGACCGGCGAACTTCGGTGGAGGTACTCTTCGAAATTGGACCTTCCGTCCCGGTCTGGATCCGCTTCGCGGCTCAGGTCGATCGGGGCGGGGCCGCCGAGAAAGGCTTCTGTCCAGGTGTCGAACGAGTTGTCGGCGGCTTCCTCGCGTATCCACTGCTGGATGAGGGCGGATCCTTCCGGATCCGCGATGGAGGTGGCCAGGGGAGGCATTTGACGCGCGCCCCTTTGCACAAGGCGGGTGTGGAGCTCTGATAACGGAATGGAGCCAGGCACCACAACACGACGGTCCGGTTCCAGCGCACTGTTCAAGCTTCCCCGAATGAGTCCTGCGAATTCGAAGGGGGTTTGCAGACGGGTGTCGAACAAGGCTCCGCCCGGTCCGCCGGGTCGATGGCAATAGGCACAATTGACATCAAGCCATGAGCGCGCTCTCCAAGTGAGGCTCGATTCTTGGTCGGAAGGCGGGACCAAAGCTGGAGCGGGCGCCTTGAGATCGGGGGATTGGCCCGGCGCGAAATATCCAGCCTCCGCCAGAGCGCCGATCTGGCCTTGATGATGCGGGAACGGGCCGGTCCCGTTCAGTTGAGCGGTGGTGAAGCTGAGGGATCCACCTGCCGCGGGGTTGTGGCAAGTCAGGCATTCCGCCCGTCCGGGATACCGCCAGCGTTGCGATCTTGTGTTTCCGCCGACATCGCGAATATCGAGAGATTCCTCCTCGCCCGCCTCGGCCACGAGAGTCGCGTCGGTTCGCGACGCGTTCCAGCGATAGGTGAAGCCGTGAACCCCGGAGGAGTTTCGCACGAGGAATCGGGTTTCCAATCTGCGACGGGAAGCAGAGTCGCCCGCCACCATGTCGATTTCGAAGTGTTTGATCCAAACCGTTCCGGGCGGAGTGATCCACTGACCCCATGTCTGGTAAGTCGCCGTGTCTTTCAATTCGGGGATGCTAAACCAGCGCTGTTTGCTCGCGCCATCGGACCAAAAGGCCAGGTTGATTTCGTACGGCATGACACCGGGTTGAGGATCGAGACTTCTCACATCACGAAAAGCACCGGTGTCGGAGAGTTTATCCGGAATGGCTGCGCCACTGAACCCCTCGCTGTAATCCAGCCGAACCAAATGGCCGGACGCGTGGTTGACGGCCAGGAGATCTCCATTGCGAGGGTCGACACCGAAGCCGGCGATATTGGCGTAGCCGACGAGCCGGGTGACAACCGGAGGACCGCCCCCAGGCGGTCGAACCAGCGACCACACATTGCCCGTCACATAATCCGCAAAAACATAGGCTCCGAAAAGTTGCGCCAGTCTGGACCCGCGATACACCCGCCCGCCCGTCACTGAAAACCCACCCGTGGCGCGATGGAGATAACTATGGAGCGGCGGCACATAGCCATGGATAGGGTTCGTGAGAAAGTCGGCGGGCGCGCCGGCCATCGGTCCGGCGATTTCCGCTTCACGAAAGGCCCATCCATGATTGGCTCCGGATCTCGAAACAGCCACGGTCTCCCGGGCGTCCTGACCCACGTCCCCCACCCAGAGCTCTCCCGTGGCGGAGTCGAAGGCCATGCGCCATGGATTGCGCAGCCCCACGGCCCAGAACTCCGTCCGCACCCGGGCCGGATCGACCGCGCGCTGGAGGAACGTCGTGGCGCCCACATAGGGATTGTCCGGAGGCACGCGATAATGTCCCAGGACGGCGGCGTGGGGGTTGGGGGGAAGAGAACCTGGCCGCTGATCGACGTCCAAGCGCAGGATTCCGGCGAAAAAATCGTTGGTGATCCGCTGGGAGTTGCGAAACTGGTCATTCGCTCCGCCCTCGTCCCCGAGAGCCACATAGAGATAGCCATCCGGGCCAAAATGGAGATCGCCCGCATTGTGATTCACCGCGTCATCCCGTTGTTGAATCAAGATCTTTTCGGAAGCGGGGTCCGCGGCGTGGGGATTTCCGGCCTGCACTCGGAACTCGCTCAGCCGGTTCTGGCGGGTATTGGAAGCGGTCGCGGTATAGAAAAGGAAAAAGCGCCCGTTCTCCGAGTATTTCGGATGAAACGCCAGGCCCAGCAGGCCCATTTCGTTGAAGTTATCGAGTCTCACGACGCGGGTGAGGTCGAGAAACACCGATCGAGTCGGGGCCGCCAGGTTCGTCACGACCGTCACCCGTCCCAACCGTTCCATGACGAACAGCCGGTTTGTTTCGTGAGGAGGCGTCGCCAAGCCAACGGCCGACGGAAATACCAGATCGGGAAACACCCTCGTCATGGTGTAACCGAAGCTGCCCGGCACCTGGGGCACACGCAGGCTCGTGGCCGCCTCGCGCTGACCGCCTTGGGCGCCAGGCTGAACTAGGCCGAGAAAGCAAGCGATCGCGAGGTAAAAGACGCGGGCAGGAAGAGAGGGGGTTGGGCGCATGAGTCTCAAAGTGGCGCGTCGTCGCGCCGGACCAAGATTCCACGAGGCGTGGCTCCGGGCAAATCCGCTTTCCATTTTTCGAGCGTTCGCGGAGCGTCCGGTTGACGCCGCGCCGGAATGCCTTTACTTAGCCCCATGCTGATTTCGATCGTCGTTCCTGCGTTCAACGAGGAGAAACTCCTGGGCGGAGTCCTGCGGCAGCTGCGGGAGGCGACGGGCGTCTTCTCCGAACGCGGCTGGCGATACGAACTCATCGTCTGCGACAACAACTCCACGGATCAAACGGCCGCCATCGCCACCGCCGGGGGCGCCCAAGTCGTCTTCGAGCCCGTCAATCAAATCGCCCGCGCCCGCAATCGCGGGGCTTCGATCGCGGCGGGGGAATGGCTGATCTTTGTCGATGCGGATTCCTGGCCTTCACCCGGGTTGTTCCACGCGGTGAGCGACGTGATCGAGCGGGGAGGAGTGGTGGGCGGCGGCGCCACGGTCTGCTTCGATGAACGGGTTTGGTGGATCGATTTTTTAACGGGGATCTGGAATCTGGCGAGCCGTGGCCTGGGCTGGGCCGCCGGATCCTTCGTTTTCTGCGACGCGGCCGCGTTTCGAGCGGTGGGCGGGTTCAACCAGGAACTCTACGCTTCCGAAGAAATCGACCTGAGCCAGAGGCTCAAAGCCTGGGGACGGAATTCAGGACGACGCATGCGCATCATCGCCACCCATCCTCTCCGAACTTCCGCAAGGAAAGTGCGCTGGCACGGATTGGGCGCCTACCTGGCTTTGCTGGCGCGAGCCATGATATCCCCTCGGCGTTTCGCGAGGTCGCGTCAGGCTTGCCTGTTCTGGTACGACGGAAGGCGGTAGAGGGCCTCGTCCGATCACGGCGGCCAAGGCGCGTCATCCTTGAGCGGAGAGGAGGTGCGCACCTGGATCCAAGGCACATCCCTTGGGCCGGTGGCGTTGGCCACGATCTTCTTGGAAAGGGTGTGCGGATCGACCCATTTCCTGATCTCCGCGTGTCCGTCCGCGAAGGATAAACTGCAGGCTCCATTGTGATAATTGGCGGGCATGTTTCCCCAAAGATGCTTTCGGTTGACGAACACCGTGAAATAGCCGTCGTCGATGCCATCGGGATGTTCGTCGAGAAAGACAAAAGCTTGGGAGGGCGACGGACGAAGAATTTCGGTGTACTTCCTGAAAGTGTAATGGGTGTTGCGGATTTCGGCGTTGTACGGACTGTCGCCATTCATATTGCCGCTCATCGAAATGCTGCGAACGCGGGGATGATTGCGTCCCCCCAGCCGCACGAAGCTTTGGTCGGCCGGACATTTGTAAATCTCCAGGGCCTGGTTGTAATTCCAGAGCATGCCTTGAGGGGCTTTGAGCAAATTGACGTTGGTGGCTTCCTGCGGAATGTGCAGCCCTCCTTCAATCCACCCGATCTGGGCGCCGATGCCGTTGGGGACGAGCCGTTCCCCGTTGTCGTCCGCATACATGAACCAAGCCAGATTCAACTGCTTGAGGTTGCTCATGCATTTGATGCCCTGGGCTTTGGTTTTGGATTTGGACAAGGCGGGGAGCAACATGCCGGCGAGAATCGCGATGATGGCGATCACCACGAGCAGTTCGATGAGCGTGAAGCCGGTCGAGTTCCGGCGGCGGGAGGGGCGCGTCACACAGGAGGGGTCCATCAAAACAATGATTTGTGGCCACGCGGGCTAGGACGCGGAAGGACCTCGCGGAGGCAGGCTTCGAAGTCCATGCTTGGCGACTGAACTGCGGGAGGCGATCACGGTATCCGTGACGGTGGCGTCATGCGACGTGGCGCGATTCGCGGCTCCTCTGGGCATGCGTTCTTGCTGAAAACTGATAGGCATTTGCTTTTTCGACGTGGCTGGAGTGTGCCGGGCTGGGGGTGGCCATTCAAGGCGAAACGCGGCAGAATTGTCGCCCCTGGCGGGTGCTTGGTCGGCCTTCGGGGCTGCTGGGCG
>VHDF01000100.1 GCA_016871495.1 Verrucomicrobiota bacterium
CAACCATGCCCCGGTTGATCCGGCGGCACAGCCTGCTTTGGGCCCCGGCTTTCCCTCGCTCCCCGAGTTGCGGATGTTGTCTCCCTTTGCGGGGGCTCATGGGATTGAAAAAGCCGGACTTCCACTGGCGGACGGTTGTTTTGAGTTCGAGGTTTACGGAGCCGGGAAGGATTTGAAGTCGGCTCCGGACAAGGTGGGGACCCTGCGGTTGGAATCGCTCGAGGCGGGGCTCTTCATCGGCAGCGCGGACTTTTATGAATTTGACGCCGAGTCGGGGCGCGATTTCTTAAGGACGCGGGGGGTTGGAGTCCTCGCCCCTCTCCGTGCCCGTGTTTCCGCGGGGACGTTACCACGGATATTGGCGTTCCAAGGGTTTTGAAACCCGTTCCAGGGGCGGTGAGCACCGGATGACGTTGCGCGGTGAGTTCCAACGCATTTCTTCCGTGGCCTACAGCACCGGATGACGTTGCGCGGTGAGTTCCAACGCATTTCCTCCGTGGCCTACAATGTCTGGGAACCTCCGGTCCCATGCGACATCGTGATCAAAGCGCCGGAGCGGGATTCGAGCGGGGAGGGGCTGATTGTCGAAGCCGAGTGCGAGGTGAGGATTGATTCGGGGGCGTTGGGGCCGGCGATGCGGATTCGGCACGTCTCGCCTTATTTTCGGCACGCGACGATCGAGATCGATTCGGAAGACGGACTGGAACCTCCGCTTGACAACGGCCGTGGCCAGGACTGGGCGACGGTGTTTGGCCAAGCCGGTTGGAGCGTTGAAGTTGAAACGGGGCGCATCGAGGTGCCGACGCCCGCGATCGGAGGATTCGCCTTGCCGGAACTTCACGACGCGATGATCAAATCGCGGTCTGCTTCCGATTTGGATTCACGCTGGCGTTATCACGTGGCTGCGGTGAAGCACTTTGTGGGACCGGATGCGCCACTCGGGATCGCTTTCGACCATGAGTTCCACGACTACAATGGTGTTCCTCGCGAAGGAGTGGCGGTGAATGCCGAGGCGGAATTGCCCCGGCAGAATATTTACGGCCCCTTTGCCGGCAAGCGGGTGCGTGAGTCTCCCGAAATCTATTTTTGGGTCGCGGTGCACGAAGTGGGCCATGCCATGGGGCTTTATCACAATCATCTTGGTTGCGGCATCATGGAGACGCTCTCGGGATTGGCGGCACGTTCCACCCCATCCGGCCTTGCTGCCGAGGTGCGGCTCCCCGCTTTCGAGGCCGGGGATGTGTTGAGGTTGAGGCATTTGCCGGATCTCTTTGTGCGTCCGGGAGGCTTGCCCTGGGAGACCCAGGGTTTGGTGGAGGATCGCGGCGACGCGATCGAGAAGGTCGCCGGCTTGTTCCTCCCGAAGTCGCGGGGCGAACCGCGGGGAGCGTTCGAATTGAGCCTGGAAACGACAGCCTCAACGCTGCCTCCAGGGGCTCCGCTTCGGGTCGATCTGAGTTTGCGCAATCGATCGGGCTTCGCTTGTCACGTGCCGGCGAGGATCGGGCTTTCGACACCTTTTGTGAGCGGCTGTGTGGTGGGGCCGGACGGATTGGAGAATGAGTTCCGCTCGCTCTTCAAGCCCGTCAACATCGAGGGTGAAGTGAGGTTGGAGGACGGAGCATCTCTGCTGGACAGTCTGACGCTTTTGCGGGGACAACGCGGCGCTCTCTTTCAGAAAACGGGCCGACACACGCTTTGGGTCGAAATCGGATGGGAACATGGTGGGGAGGCTTTTCGAGTTCGAAGCCGCTTGGATTTGGAGGTGATGGCGCCGGCTGGACGAACCGACACGGTGGTGGCCAGGGAGTTAATCCGCACGCCGGAAACGCTCTGGTATCTCGCGGTGGGCCGGGCCGAGGCTTTTCGCGCGGGTGAACGAGCGATCGACCGGGCCTTGGACAGCGGCGCCTTGAGGGCTCACTTCGGTTATGTGAAGGCAAGGGGAGTAACGAATCCGTAATTCAGGCTGCGCGAGGATTGGAAGACGGCGGGCAAGCTTTTAGAGGATCCCGCCAACTTCACTTGGTTGAACCGTCGTGAGAAGGTGCGGGCTGCCGCCATGAAGTCGTCCGCGGCGCGGAGGGGAGCGTCCGCCCGAGCCTCGCAGTGATCGCGCACCGCCAGCCTTAAGCGAAGGCACCCGTTCTGGGGGTGCGGGCGGAATCGATTGAAACATGAAAAAGCCGACGTTCTGTTACTGGTCTGTCGCCACCGGGGAATACGCAAGGCTTGCGTCCGCCATGGTCGCGTCCGCCCGGGCGGTGGGGGTGCAGGAGGACTTTCATATTTGGACCGATGCCGAGGAAGTTCCCGGTGCCAGGGTGCATGCGGCAGGGGAGTTTGATCCCTGGGGATGGTTGTTTAAGTTGGTGTTCCTTCGTGAGCAAGCGGCAAAGCTCCCTTATGATTACCTGGTTTTTTTGGATACGGACCATTGGTTCGTCAGGCATCCGGGTGACATTGCCGGGCGATTTAGCGACGTGCCGATGCACATCACCCTCGAGGCGGATTTGACCCGCGAGGAGGGATTTCTTTACTGGTGGGAGTATCCGACGTTGTGGTTCGTGGATTCCATGCGCAAGGCGGGGGTGACGACGCCGGGAGTTTACGCGGTCAACGCCGGGATGTTCGTTGTCCGGAGAGACGCGGCGGAAGAGGTCTATCGGTTGGCCGACCAATTCTGGGGGCATTGCAAGCGCAGGGGGGCGATTTATGTCGATGAACCGTTGCTTTCCTATGCCATGCACAGGTTGTGTTCTGACGTCAGCCGTCACACCTTGGAAGCAACGGGGGATTTTTGGGCGACGGATCTGGATGGACTCTATCAGAACACGCTTCCGGAGGATCGACCTTTCGACTTTCGCGGACTGTAGTGGGGAAACTCGGTGCGGGTGCGTCCCGCGATCGTGCATGCGATTCGCAGCAAGCGTCTATTGATGAATCACGCCCGTACGATCTCAGCGGATGCCTTGAACCTTAAAACGGCAATTGCCCTTAATCCTCCCGACTAACTTGAGCATCAAGTTAGTCGGGAGGTTGAAGAATCGTCACCTCCCATCCTGGACTCGCCTTGGAACGAGGAACCACGCCGGGAGGGCTGCGTTCCACCGCAGCCCATCTTGATCACCCTCTGACAAGGTGGGACGGCGGTGGAACGCCGCCCTCCCGGACCGAGGTGCATGGACACCTCGGGTGATCCGCATGCACGCCGTGGTTGCCCTGGGCAGTCGTCCCCCAACAACGAAGTGATTCTGCTCGATCTGCTGCGACTGGCTTTCAGCACAGTCGCGCTCCGAAGACGAATCACTGACCAGATCCATCAAGGATAGGCCTCGTGCTTCTTCATGTCTTTCTCATCCAGGCCTTTGCATATCTTTACCACGTTCAACGGCCGTTTTAAGCAAAAGAACTCCGCCGGGCCGGGGTGCGGAATGATGAGTAACTTGAGCATCAAGTTAGTCGGGAGGTTAGCTGTATTCATCCCGTAAGTCCGTGGTGATCAATCTTTGATTTGTGGATCTCGGATCGAGAATCCTTCTTGAAACGGAGTCTCAATAAACCTAGTTTGGCACCGTTGTGAGTCACGGTTCCGATCATGATTGCGCCGAGGCGGGCCATTGTCCCAAGCCCGACGTCTGCCCTTTGAACGAGATCCGCGCGGGGTCCTCGGCCCGCATTCGCGTCATTGACACGTCTCCTGAACTCGCTGTCCGGCTCCGCGAAATGGGTTTCTGCGAGGATCAGCAGGTGCGGATGATCAGCCAGCATCACAGCGTGATTTGCCAGGTCTGCAATATGCGGGTCGGCATCAGCAACCAGATCGCGGAGCGAATTCTGGTCGAACGAATCGGATCCAGCCTGCCTGCTTGATTGATGAGCGGGCCGCTGCAACCGCTAAGCTCCCTGGCGGTGGGCGATCGCGCCACCATCGCCGAGATCGCCGTCCCTTCCGAGGATAAAGGCCGACTCCTGGAGATGGGCCTGCTCAAAGGCACGCCGATCGAGTTGGTCCGGTTCGCCCCTCTGGGCGATCCCATCGAAATCAAGGTGCGCGGCTATCACCTGACCCTGCGCCGACACGAAGCCGACCTCATCCAGGTCGCTACCCGCCCATGACTGCGGTTTCCCGCCCATTCCTGGCGGCTCTAACCGGGAATCCCAACTGCGGCAAGACCACCCTTTTCAACGCGCTGACCGGTTTGCGCGCCAAGGTTGGGAATTATGCCGGGGTCACGGTCGAACGGAAAGAAGGCCGCCTGGCCTCCGTCCCGAAAGACGCACCTCCGACCACGATTCTTGACCTGCCCGGCACCTACAGCCTGATGCCTCAATCGGTGGATGAAAAAATCGCCCGGGACGTGCTGCTGCAAGAGAGTCCCGGCGTCGCACCGCCCTCCTTGGTCGTCGTCGTCATCGACGCGTCGAATCTCGAGCGAAACCTCTACTTTGCCACCCAGGTGCTTGAAGTGGGTTATCCCACGGTCGTCGCGCTGAACATGATGGACGTTGCGGAGCGCAATGGGCAACGGGTGGACGCCGAGGCACTCTCCCGTCGGCTGGGCGCTCCCGTTTTCCCCATGAGCGCCAATCTTGGCGCCGGCGTGGAAGCCCTGCGGCTTCGTATTCTGGAATGCGCCCGGGGCCAATTGCCAAACCCGGCGAGGCATCGCTTCGGAGAGTATCCCGCCGCCCTTGAGGAGGCCGCCACCCGAATCGAACGGCTTCTGATCGAGGAGGGAACGCCCGCCTCGCCTGCGTCCCTTTCCGCCGCCTCCGCCCGCCTCAAACTGTGCGATCCGAAATACCCTCGCGAAGGCGAGACTTCCTCACCCGCTCTGGCGCAGGCCGTGCGTGTCGAGCGCGTTCGATTGGAACAAGCCGGAGTGGATTGGAGAACGCTCCCGATCGAGGAACGCTACGCCGCAGTCACCCAAATTCATCATGACGTGGTGGACGAATCGGGAGCACCCGCCGAAACGTTCAGCGACCGGCTGGATCGGGTCCTGACGCACAAGTTGTGGGGCGCGGCCATCTTCATCGCGATCATGGCGGTGATGTTTCAGAGCATTTTTACTTTCGCCGAGGTTCCGATGACCGCCATCGAAGCTGGCTTTGCGGCGCTCGGCCATGCCATCGGAACGAGGATGGCTCCGGGAGATCTCAACAGTCTGCTCGTCGATGGCGTCATCGCCGGTGTGGGGTCCGTGGTGGTCTTTCTCCCTCAGATTCTGCTGCTCTTTCTGTTCATCGGTTTGCTCGAGGATACCGGCTACATGGCTCGCGCCGCGTTCTTGATGGACCGGCTCATGAGCAAGGTGGGACTGCACGGCAAGAGTTTCATCCCGATGCTCAGTTCCTTCGCTTGCGCCATTCCCGGGATCATGGCCACCCGCACGATCGAGACCCCCAAAGACCGCCTGGCCACCATCCTTGTCGCGCCGCTCATGAGCTGTTCCGCCCGGCTGCCAGTTTATGTGCTGCTCATCGCCGCGTGTATTCCGAGCGGATCCGTCCTCGGCATCGTCTGGTACTCCACGCTCGTCATGCTCTCCATGTATTTGCTGGGCATCGTCGCCGCGTTGATCATGGCCTGGGTTTTCAAATCCACGCTGTTGAAAGGCCAGGCGCCCATGCTGATCATGGAACTGCCTCCGTATCGGCGCCCGGTTCTCAAAGTGGTCCTGCGCCACATGTGGGAACGGTCCAAACTTTTCCTCCGCCGGGCGGGCACCGTCATCCTCGGCATCAATATCCTGCTCTGGTTCCTCGCCAGTTATCCCAAGAATCCTGCTCTCGAGCAGCGATTCGAACAGGAAAGGGCGGCCCTGGAAGCCCGCCGTGCCTCGCTCGAACCCGGCGCGTTCGAAGCGGCTCAGAAGGAGGTGGACCACGTTGAGGCGGGCGAACTCCTGCGTGCCAGTTATGCCGGCATGCTTGGACGAGCCACGGAACCCTTCATTGCCCCGCTGGGATTCGACTGGAAGATCGGCATCGGCATCGTGGCTTCGTTCGCCGCCCGCGAGGTTTTTGTCAGCACCATGTCCACGGTTTACAATTTGGGCTCGGAAGACGAGGACGATCCCATTCCCAATCTGGCCAAGGTATTGCGAGAGCAAAAGCGCGCCGACGGGCGCCTTCTTTACACGCCTCTCTTGGGCATGACCTTGATGG
The DNA here is from genome assembly GCA_016871495.1 of Verrucomicrobiota bacterium. Lineage (NCBI taxonomy): Bacteria > Pseudomonadati > Verrucomicrobiota > Verrucomicrobiota bacterium. The sequence continues at coordinate 6,175 of VHDF01000100.1, forward strand.
TTTTTTACGTGTTCGCGCTGCAGTGTGTCAGCACCGTGGCGGTGGTTCGGCGCGAAACCAACGGGTGGAAATGGCCGGTGATTCAATGGCTTTACATGGGGGCGCTGGCGTGGGGGTTCGCGTTCCTGGTGTATCGCGGAGGGCTCTGGCTCGGCTTCCAGGGTTGAGATTTCATTTTCGACTCCATACGGTTTCCCCATGTTGCGAACACTCGACGCGAGAGATCCGGGCTTCAACACCTGGATCGCGGAACAATCGGCCGACTCCAGCCTCTTCGATCCCGAAATTGAGAAGCGAGCACGCACCGTCGTTGAAGCCGTCATGGAACGAGGGGACGCCGCTCTGGTTGAATTCACCAAGCGATTCGATGGCGCGGACGTTCCGCCTCACGATTTTGCTGTTTCCGCCGCCGAGTATATGAACGCGGCGCTCGCGGCCTCGCAGGAATTGCGGCTGGCTGTTCAGGCTGCCGCCAAGAACATCGAACGTTTCAGCCGGCGATCCCTGCGCCGGGGGTGGACCACGCGCAATCTTGAGGGCGCCAAAGTGGGGGAGAAATTCGACCCTTTCCGCCGCGTTGGCATCTACATTCCGGGTGGCACGGCCCCGCTCGCCTCCACCGCGCTGATGACCATCGTGCTGGCCAGGGTTGCCGGCTGCCCTGAAATCGTGGTTTGCACTCCCTGCGACTCCAAGGGGCGGATTAATCCCGCCATGCTCCACGCCATTCGCACCGCCGGCGCCACCGAAGTTTACCGATTGGGCGGCGCTCAAGCCATCGCCGCCATGGCGCTCGGAACCTCCACCGTGCGGCGGGTGGACAAAGTGTTTGGCCCGGGCAACGCCTATGTCGTGGCGGCCAAACGGATGTTGTTCGGCAGGGTGGCCCTCGACCTGTTGCCCGGTCCGAGCGAAGTCCTCGTCCTCGCGGATGCCACGGCCCCGGCTCGTTACATCGCCGCGGATCTCCTCGCGCAGGCGGAGCATGGATCAGGTCATGAGCGTTGCTGGCTGGTGACACCCTCCAACGCCCAAATCCAAGCGGTGCGCTCGGAAATGATTCGCCAGCTCCCGGATTTGGGGCGGCGTGAATTCATCGAGAAGGCCGTTCGCACCCATGGCTGGGCGATCCGCGTCGATTCGATGGAACACGGGGTTGAGGTGGCCAATCGGCTCGCCCCTGAGCATTGCGAAATTCATGCCAAAAACCCCTCGCGGTGGGCCAAAAATTTGACCACGTCTGGAGCCCTGTTCCTGGGGCCCTACTCCCCGACCGTTCTGGGTGATTATGTCGCGGGTCCGAGCCATACTCTGCCCACCGGCGGCGCGGGCAGGTCCTTCGCCGGTTTGACGGTCGATCAATTCCAACGACGCACCAGCGTGGTCGAGTATTCCGCCGCATCCGCGCGCAAGGCGATGTCCGCGGTGCAAATTTTCGCCTCCATGGAAGGCCTCGACGCGCACGGACGGTCCCTCAGCATCCGCTTCGAATCGAAGCGCTCGGGATCCCGTCGCGCGAAGCGAGCACGCGCTTGAAGCCCCTGCCGTCCCACCCCGCATGCCCACTCTTCGTTCTCCGCGCGCTCGTGGCCGCCGCGCTTCCCGCATCCCGGCCCGGCAACCCCGGAAGCTCATCCGCGAATCGGTGCGTTCGTTGCACGGTTACATTCCGGGGGAACAACCCAAAATCAGCGGCCTGATCAAACTCAACACCAACGAGAATCCCTACCCTCCTTCCCCCAGAGTTCTCCGTGCCGTGCGAGCCGCCGTGGATGAACGATTGCGATTGTATCCCAATCCCGCTGCTGCGCCGCTCCGGGAGGCCCTGGCGGATTATCATCGTTGCGCACCAGACCAAGTTCTGATCGGCAACGGTTCGGACGATTGCCTGGCGCTGATCATTCGAGCACTGGTCGAGCCGATCTCGCCGCCCGGCTTGCCCGCGCCTGAGGGAGTCCCATCGCGATCACTGGTGCAATACCTGTTCCCGTGTTATTCGCTCTATCCTGTATTGGCACGCATTCACGGCGCCGAACCCTGGCCGGTCCCTCTCCTGAACGACTTCAGCCTCCCTTCACCCCGGGAACTTCGGCGGGGGGGGCGCTGGCGGCCGGATGCAGCGGTCACCCTGATCACCACTCCGAATGCTCCTTCAGGCCGAGGCTACATGACGCGGGAACTCGAACGATGCTGCCTTGCTCATCGTGGAGCCGTGGTCCTCGATGAAGCTTATGCCGATTTCGCGGACGAAAACGCCATGTCACTGGCTCTCGAGCACTCGAACGTTCTCGTGACGCGAACCTTCTCCAAGGCCTACTCCCTCTGCTTTCAGCGAGTGGGTTATGTGGTTGCCCACCCGCACTTGATTGAGGCGATGGACAAAATCAGGGACAGCTACAACGTCAATGGGCTGGGTCAGGTCGCTGCACTTGCTTCCCTCCGGGACTCGGCCTATTACCGCCGCGGATTTGCCCGGATCAAACGGGGCCGATTAGGCCTCACGCGTTCACTCGAGGCCCTTGGTTTCACGGTTCTCCCCAGCCAGGCCAATTTCGTCCTGGCCAAGCCGCCGGTTGGCAACGCCGAAGCCTGGCTGCGATTCTTGCGCGACCGCAAGATCCTGGTGCGTTGGTTCGATTCGCCGACTCTCCGAGACTGGCTGCGCATCACGGTCGGGAACGATCGGGAGATCCACGCTGTCCTTCGCGCTTCCAAGGCATGGATTACCGGATCGAGGTCAGGGATTTAACCGAAAAGGGCAAACCGCCTCCTCCAGAGGAGGCGATTTGCCCCGGTATCGTCTTCGCTCGATCGTCCTCGATCAGGAACGCTTGCGACGCGCCAGAAAGAAGGAACCGAACGCGAGTCCGCACAGAGCCGCTGTGCTTCCGCCGTCCGGAACAGGTGCCGGAGTATAAGTGTCCGCGGTAATTTCCACCGCGTAACCATTCGAACCTCCGTGATCCTCCAGGAGGAGTTGCAGGTAGTGAGTGCCGGCTGCGAAATCACCCAGGTTCAAGGTGTACTCCCAAATCCCGACCCCGCCTGCAGCCCGGGCTCCAAAGATGTAGTTTCCATCGAGCCAGGCGTAAATTCCGTTGTCCACGCCGAACTTCGCCACCACGTTTTGGGCGCCCAAGGTATCGAATTTGTAAATAACGGCCACTTCGTTTCCAGGTGTCCACGAGTTCGGGATCGACATGGGACCGCTCCAATTCGAGTTCAGCGCGCCCGGCGTCGTGAGCCAATTGCCGAGGATGCCGCTGGCCGCCGAAATATCGGGGGCGGTCGGAAAGCTCACCGTGGAATCATCGAAGACCGGAAAGGGCTGTGCGGAGTCGTGCGGATTCCCATTCGACAGGTTCAGGATCGTCCCGAGGTTGTTGTTGTAGTATCCCGGATCCAAGGTTTGAACGAGTACCACGGCGTGAGCGGACGTCACGCTCATCCCCACCAATCCCGCCAAGATAAGATGTTTTGATTTCATAATGGATGACTCTACTTCACGAACTTTTCTGCCAATGCCATGTGAGGTCGCCGGTTTGGTCGAACGGCACAGGGCACTGAGCAGGCCGAATGCCATTTCAAACTTTGAGAATGCTCGTCGTGGGAGCAACAGTCCCTGCCCAGCGAGGAACCTACCGAATCGATCCCCGCCCCGCCCTGACTCCCATTCGCCCCGGAAGGCAAACTCCCGGCCCATTTGCCCTTTGCGACGCTTTTCAATTGAGGCAGAATGGTGCGGCCATTCACCGACCATGATTCGTCCTTCCTTTGCCTCAGCCGCCCGCGCGATCTTCGTCCTCGGCCTCTTCTTTGCGTCGGGTTGTTCACGACCCAGCGAGACGTCCGGCGATTTCATCCGATGGATGAACTCCGGAAAGTCCCAGTATGAAGCCGGCCAGATCGCCCCCGCCCTCGAAGCCTTCAACAAAGCCGCCGCGCTGGATCCATCATCGCTCGACGCCCGCCACAATTTGGCGGCCGCCCTGCTCCGGGCCGGCAGGCCGGAGGATGCCCTGCGTGAGACCGGCGAGATCCTCAAGCGCGATCCCACCTCCGCGTCGGCGCTCTATCTCGCGGGTTGCGCTCAGCTCCGTCAGGGACGTGCCGAACCCGCGCTGAAACTTTTCCAGCAAGTCAAGGAGATGGATCGCACGATCAATCCGGTGAGCTACCAACTCGGCAGGGCTCATCAGTTGCTGGGACAGTTTGAGGAAGCGCGCAAGCAATTTGAGGAAGTGATCGAATTTGATCCCGGGCATCCCGCCGCTCATTACAGCCTGAGCCAAGTGTTGCAACGGCTCAACCGAGCCGAGGAGGCAACTCGCGCCATCGAACGTCATCAACAGATCCTTGCCGCCCGCACGGACCCCTCGAATGACGCTTATGTGGTCGAGAAATGCGTCTATACCGCCGCCCGGGCTCCCTTCATCCTCGAACAACCCGACGCCAAAGGCATCGCGGTGCGCTTCTTCGACGCCACTGCCCAAGCGCTTGGGCCAGCCGCGTCCCATTATCGCGCGCCCCTTGCTCTTCTGGACACGCAACAGCAGGGAACCCAAGATTTGTTCGTGCGAGATGCCGAGGGATTTCGCCTGCTGTCCCAAGCCAAAGGGGTGTTCACGCCACGCGGCCCAAGCTTGCCGGCCCCCTCCACCCTGGTCTACCGGCAAGCCCTGGTGGGTGACCTCGACAATGACCGCTACGAGGACGTCATCGTGTTGGGAGAAAAGTCGAGCCACGTCTTTCGCTTCGCCACCAATGCCCAAGTGCGGGAAACCACCGCCTTCATTGGACTCAAGGACCTCACCGGATCGAGTGGACTCCTCGCCGACCTCGACTTCACCGGAAAACTTGATCTGCTTTCTTTCACTCCCGCGGACCGTTCCCCGCGAGTGCATCGGAACCTGGGAAACTATTTCACCACGAAGGGCGTCACTTCGGGTCCCCCCGCCACGCTCCAAGGCATTGCGCACCCAGTGCTGGACGACTGGAACAACGATGATCTCCCCGACTTGTGGCTCGTGCGGGACCAAGCCCCGCCTCAACTGCTGTTGAAGCAGCGAGGAGGAGGCTATCTGCCCACCAATGCGATTCCCGATTTGCCCCACGCAGTCGGCCTGATGTCGGCGGACTTCAACAACGACCTCCACAGTGATCTCCTCCTGCTTTCCGGGAAAGACATCAATCTTTGGGACGGAACGACGCTGAAACGCACCGTGATCGCGGCGGGTCTCCAAGGCCTCACCCACCTCGGGGCTTTCGATTATGACAACGATGGCTGGCTGGACATCGCTGCTTGGGGAAGAGGACTTCGTGTCTGGCGCAATCTCGGCCAGCAAGGCTTCAAAGAAATGACCTCGGAGGCTGGATTGTCTTCAGCCGGAGGCTGGAGCGTCGCCGAGGTGAAATTCGCCGATCTTGATGGCGACGGTGACACTGACGCGGTCGCAGCCTTGAGCGAAGGCGGCCTCAAGCTCCTTCGCAACGAAGGCGGAAATGCCAATCTCCAACTGAAACTTCGGCTTCTGGGCAACCGGTCGAACGCCAGCGGCCTTGGCCACAGAGTTGAACTCATCGCAGGCGGATTAAGAGTCGCTCGGTTCATCCGGGAACTACCCGTCGAAATCGGCGTCGGACAGCACAAGATGCTCGAAACATTGACCGTCAAATGGTCCGACTTGGCCCCTCCCATCGTGGATGTCGCCGTCACCGCATCCACCGTGCTGCCGATCGTGGAACTGCAAAGCCCCACTGGTTCCTGCCCCTACCTCTACGCGTGGGATGGCAGCCGATTCCGGTTCGTGACCGACCTGCTTGGGGCCGCCCCGGTTGGACTGCCCGTGGCCGACGGACGCTACATCCAAGCGGACACGTCAGAATGGGTTTGGATCGGGGACTCCAGCCAGTTTCAGCCCAAGAACGGCGATTATGTCCTTCAGATCACGGAAGAACTGCGGGAGGTTCTTTATCTGGACCAAGCCCTGCTCGCGGTGGTGGATCATCAGCCGGGCACTGAAGTTCATCCTTCCAACAAGTTGATGCCGGGCCCGCCATTTCCTGCCGCCGAACTCGTCACGGTCGGAAAAAGGCGACCCTTGCTCGGGGCTTCCAGGTTGAGTGGTGAGAACATTACTTCCGCCCTTGCCGAGAACGACGGGAAAGTGGTTTCGCCCGAAAAACTCCGCGGGCCTCAATTGCGTGGCATGGCCGAACCTTTCGGCATGGAGTTGGATTTTGGCGAACTGCCCCCTGGCAAGCCCTGGGTGCTGGCCATGACCGGATGGCTCCGATTTGGTGGAGGCATGGCCAATATGTCCGCCTCCCGCCATGAAGATTTTCCTTTTCCCTTTCCCACGCTGGAAGCGGAGGTTTCCGGAATCTGGAAACCCGTGGATGTCACGGTTGGCGCCCCGGCGGGCAAGACCAAGTCCATCCTCGTCGATTTGGAAAATAAATTACCTCCGGGCACTCGAAAACTTCGCCTGACCATGGCTTTTGAGCTCCATTGGGACCGAATCGCCTTGTTCGAGAAAATGGCCTCTGCCGAGACCCGCATCACCCGCGTCAATCCGCACTCCACGGATTTGCACTGGCGCGGCTACAGCGAATTCGAAGATCGGCCCTGGTTCGAACCCCTGACCCCTGACTATCGCCGCGTCAAATCTCAGCCGGACTGGCGCCTCTCGATCACAGGTTGGTGCACGCGATACGGTGAAGTGGATCGATTAGTCTCCGCCCGCGACGACGCTCTGGTGGTGATGAACGGTGGAGACGAACTGACATTGCGATTCTCCACCGCTCACATTCCTCCAGGCGCGCCGGGCACACAGCGCAACTTTTTCCTTTTTACGGATGGATGGGACAAGGACGCGGACTACCACGTCAAACGGGGTCAGACCGTCGATCCGCTGCCTTTCCACGGCATGGATGATCAGCGTTACGGATCCCAACCGCGTCCGAGATTCCCCAACGACGAATGGATGGAACAAACACGCACCCGTTGGACGGGTCCGTGGAATTTCGCGCGCCGAAATCCCCGCGCCTCCGCAGTTCCCTGAGGGCAAGTCGGGCTGGCTGCTCGATTCGTCCTGCTGCAACGCGTCAGGCTGGGTCATGGCTTGGTTCGACCGGCCACTGGAAACACACGTTGAAACCGTCCGGATCGGTCGCCTACAACTGCTTCATGCCGCAAGGAGCGATGGCCGGTTCCGTCACTGGGATGCCTTTCGCCTGTAGGTGCCGATACGCGGCGTCCACGTCCGGGCATCCGAAGTAGAGCACGGTGTCGAGATGGGCCGCGACACGGTCCGGATCGGGGGCGGTCGGTCGATCGGGCTTTTCGTGGGCGGTGTTGAGCATCAACTCGATGCTATCGCGCCGGAGCAGCACGCAGCCTATGTCATCCACTGGACCGGCTTGCGCGACGAGTTCAAATCCCAGCGCGTCGCGGTAGAACGCCAGCGACGTCGGCATGTCGAAGATCTGCAGCATGGGGGCAAGACCTTCGATCGGGATGCTCATGCGCGCTCAATCTGCCCGCAAGACGACCATCGGATGAATCCTGCTCGCGCGGCGGGCCGGCAGCCAGCAGGCGAACAGGGCGACGAGCAGCAGGACCAGCGTCACGACCCCATAGGTCAACGGATCGGTGGGGCGGACCTCGTAGAGCAGATTTTGGAGGACCTTTGTCAGCGCCAGAGCAGCCACCACGCCCATGCCGACGCCCCGCGCGGTCAGTCGCATGCCCTGGCGCAGCACGAGCGCGAGCACGCTGTTCCGTGGCGCGCCGAGCGCGATGCGGATGCCGATCTCGCGCTGGCGCTGGGTCACGTGGTAGGCCAGCACGCCGTAGAGGCCGCACGCGGCCAGCAACAACGCGAGTCCGCCGAACAGGTTCAAAAGACCGGCCTGAAATCGCGGCTGGGCGACACTCGCGCTCACGCGGTCGGTCATCAATCGCACATCCGGCGCCGGCACGTTGGGCGCAACGGTTTTGGCCTCGCGATGAAGTGCCGCCATCAACGCGGACGGGTCGCCCGTCGCACGCACGAACAACGTCGGCTTCTGCATCGGCCATTGCCAGTACGACCAGTACACTTCCGGCACGGCCTGCGGTTGTGTCGTCAAGGACTTCACGTCACTCACGACACCGACGATCTCGTTCCAGATGGGAAGACCGACCTTGTCCCGTGCGCCGAGCGCCGGCAACTCTCGCGCGAGGCTGAAGTGTTTGCCCAAGGGTTCCTCGTCGGGAAAGAACCGCCGTACGAAACTCTCGTTGACCAGCACCACCCCGGGCGCGCCAAGCACGTCGGACTCGGTGAAGGTTCGACCTCGCCAGAAGCGCATTCCCACGGTTTCCAGGTAGCCAGGGGTGATCGCTTTGTTGTCAACGGTCGGGCGCTCGGACTTGCGCAGCGCCGGCCGTCCATGAATGGAGAAAGGCTGGAGCGCCGGGCGGTTGTCCTGCCGTAGGAAGCGACTGGCCGCACCCACGGACTGGACGCCGGGAAGTTCGCGGACACGTTTGATCAACTGTTGCAGCCGGATTTGCGGACGCGTGGCGCTGTTGGTAATCCAGGTGGTGTATCCCGCCACGGAAAAATCCAGCTCCGCCGTAACCACCCGCTCGGGTTGAATGCCGTGGTCCACGTTGACGAGGTGGGTGAAGCTTTGCAACATGAGTCCGGCGCCCACGAGCAGCACCGTCGCCAGTGCGACCTCTCCGGACACGAGCAGGCCGCGCAACCGGCCCGCCGAAATCCCGGACGAAGCCACTCGACTATCGCCCTTGAGCGTTTCGTTCACCTCGGTCCGCGAGCCCTGCCAGGCGGGCGCGAGTCCGAACACCATTCCCGTCCACACGGCCCCGATCGCAGTGAACGCCAGGGCCCGGCCATCCACCGCAACGTCCGCCAATCGTGCGATGCCGGCGGGGCTAGCCGCGACGAACAGCTTGACGCCCCAGTGCGCGAGCAACACGCCGGCGATCCCGCCAAGCGACGCCAGCAACACGCTCTCGGTGAGCAACTGCCGGATGATCTGCCAGCGCCGCGCGCCGAGCACCAGGCGCAGCGTGATTTCCTTGCGCCGCGACGCCGCGCGGGCGAGCAGCAGGTTGGCGACATTGCCGCACGCGATGAGGAGGATCAAGCCGACCGCGCCCGACAGGACCAGCAGGGGGCGTTGCGCATGGCCGACCCACTCCTCGTGCAGCGGCACCACGCGGGTTCGCGGTCCGACGCCGGCCTCGGGAAACTGCCGGGCGATGCGTCCCTGGATCACATTCATCTCCGCCTGCGCCTGATCCAGCGTCACACCGGGCTTGAGCCGAGCGACCACTTCAAATCGGGGCGCGCTCCGGTTTGGCGTGCCACCCATCATCCAGCCGGCCGACACCCACAGTTTCTCCCTGGTCGGGAGTTGAAACTCCGGCGGCATGACGCCGACGATGGTGAAGTTGCGCCGCCAGAAGCTGTCGAGGGTCAGGGTTCGCCCGACGACGTTCGCGTCGCCGCCGAAGCGTTCCTGCCAGAAACCGTGACTCAGCACCGCGACGGCGCTTGTATCGGGTGTGTCCTCGCCCGGCAAAAACCAGCGACCCAGCAGCGGCGCCACGCCGAGTGCGGGGAAGAAGCCCGAGGATACGTAGGCACCGGCAATGCGTTCCGTGCTGTCGGGGCCGACGAAGTTGAACTCGCGGCTGCCGTCCCAGGCCGGCGAACAGCTCATCGCCTCGAAAAGCGTGCTCTCCTTCTGCCAGTCCAGGAAGTTCGCCGGCGACACCCGCTGGCGCTCCGTCTCCGGATGACTCTCCCAGATCATGACGATGCGCTCCGGTTCGTTGAACGGCAGCGGCCGCAACAGAACGCTGTTGACGATGCTGAACATGGCCGTGTTGGCCCCGATGCCCAGCGCGAGCGTGAGCACAGCGATGGCGGTGAAGCCGGGATGCTTCAGCAACTGGCGGAGAGCGAAGCGGAGGTCGTGCATGAGATTGGCGATATGCGATTGGCGGCTGTGCGGAAACCGCAGTCGCAAATCTAAAATCGAGAATGCTTTATCTCACTCACTTCTCAACGCGACCATGGGATCAACCTTGGCCGCCCGGCGCGCGGGTGACCAGCAGGCCAGCAGCGTCACGAAGACCAGCATTACAGGCGGCCCGGCCCAGGCCAGCAGATCGGTTGCGCGCACGCCGACCAGCACGCCGGCCAAAGTCTGCGCCACGGCGACGCCCGCCACGACGCCAAGCCCGATCCCCGCGAAAGCCAGCCCGAGCCCCTGATTCAGGATCAGGCGGCGGATGTCCCGGGGTTGTGCGCCGAAAGCGAGCCGAACACCGATCTCCCGCTGCCGTTGTTGCGCTCCCTGCGCGATCACCGCATAGGTGCCCAGTGCTGCCAGTCCCAGCGCGATGGCGCCGAGGAACGTCAGCATCAGCGCGGCAATGCGTGGCACCGCCAGCGACGCCGCCATGTAGGACTCGTAGTCCAGCGAGGCAAACGGCGTGAGCCGGGAATCGATCGAGGTGGTCAGGCGCGCGATGGCGGCGGCCACCGTGGCCGGGGCGGCATGACTGCGCACGGCGAGGGTCAGGTTGCGATGCGCGATCGTTTCCGAGTCGTGATACACGTACGGGAAGGGTGTCTCGTTGAGGGAATAGTATTTGCCTGTCTGAACCACGCCAACGATCCGCGAGTCTCGTCCCCAGATTTTGAACTTCAGCCCCAGCGGGTCGCGTCCCGGGAAGTAGCGGTCCACGAAGGCCTGATTGACCACCGCCACGCGTTCGGATTCAAGCGCGTCGCCTTCGCGGAACTCGCGGCCGGCCAGCAGCGGGATCTGCATGGTGTGGAAATAACCGGGCGAAACAAACCCGACGTGCGTCCCCATCCTTTCGCCGGGTTTGGGGATGTAACCGGGAATCTCAACGCCGCCCCCGGAACCACCTTCGAAACCGAGCGGCAACCAGTCCACCAGCGCCGCTGATTCAACCCCGGGCAGCTCGGCGGCCTCGCGACGCAAGCGCCGATGACGTCGGCCCGGCCGCCGAAGCCATGCTGCCAGAACTCATGCCCTAGCAGCACCACGGGCAGTTCGGCTTTCTGCTCCTCCGCCGTGAAGCTGCGGGCCCAGCCGGGGCGCCACACCCAACGTCTCCAGCAGCGGCCCAGCCGCGTAGCCGACCGCCACGCGCTGCGGCCGGCCGCCGACGAGCAGATTGGCATCTTCGCGGTAGTAGGCGACGAGCCTTTCGAACGAGACAGCCTCAGACATCCTGACCTCATGCGGGGAAAGATTGGGTGGAGTGGAATGGAATTGAGACCAAGAGGGACATTTTCGACTTTCAAGGATGGGGGTGGTGGCGGTGAATAGGTGAATGCCGCAAGTTCAATGACCGATGTTTCCTGCCGGGTCTGTGGAGCTCAACCGCGATCTGGCGTGTCGAACGGAAGGAGACAAAGTGGTCTA
>VHDF01000101.1 GCA_016871495.1 Verrucomicrobiota bacterium
TCGATCGACGCGCTCGGGTTCGCGAAGGAGTCCGCCTCCGGCGCACTTCCGATAGACCACGGGTGCGGGGCAGCCGAGATTGAGGTCGATGGCGGCGACGGGGTAGCGCTGGAGGGTTCGTGCGGTGCGGACGAGTGCCTCGATGTCATTTCCGATCATTTGGGCGACCACAGGCCGGCCCGTGGGATTTTCCACGATCGAACGGAGAATGGGTTTCTCGAGCGAGGAGGTGGCGTGGACGCGGAAATACTCGGCGTAATACACGTCGGGTCCGCCATACTCTTTGAGGACGTCCCAAAACGGCAGATCGGTGACATCCTGCATGGGGGCCAGCGCCAGGACCGGACCGTCGGAGGCGGCGGAGAAGGAGGCGGGCCAGGATTTGGCGAACGGCATTGGCATGATGTGATTCTTGGCTGGTGAGGATAGAGCGGATCGGGACGGACTCAAGTTTCGAGCGAAGCGCGGTGCATCCCGAAGTTTTCGGGGCGCGCCTTTCACGGCGCTTCCGCTCGCGCCAATGGGCCGCGGCGATCTCATCCCGCTCCATGGCCCGCCCTGGGACAGGCCCGCCCTACCAACAACATCGGGATACACGGAGCGAAGCGTCGGACCTAAAGTTCGCATGGACTCGGAAGGGTTTGGGCTCTAGCATTCCGGCTCGCGAATATGTTGCAAAAAGGCATCCTCAATCCTCACGTCCTGTCGTTGCTCGCCCGGGTGCGGCATACCAACACGCTGGTCATTGCCGACTGGGCTTTTCCGTATTGGCCGGAAATCGAAACCGTGGACCTTTCTCTGACGGCCGGCATTCCCACCGTCTTGCAGGTGTTGGAACAGATTCGTCCGAATTATTTGATCGGCGAGGTCTTTATGGCCGAGGAGTTTTTGCGCACGAATCCCAAGCGAGTCTTGACCTCGTTCGAGAAGGCTTTCGCGGGTTTGAAGGTCACGCGCGAGCCTCATCTTGATTTCAAAAAGCGCGTGCCCAAAGCGATCGGGTTGATTCGCACCGGTGACACGACCAAGTACGGCAACCTCATCCTGGAATCCGTGTGAATCCCATTCGTTCGGCGGTTACGATCTCATTGGTGCCGGAGGCGCGGGGCGGCCCTTTTGTGTATTGGGAAACGTTGGCGGAGTCATGCCGGCGGGCCAAGAGCCTGGGGTTTGACGGGGTGGAGATCTTTTCGCCGGGACCGGAAACCTTGCGGGATCCGGCGCTGGCGGAGGTGGTGTTCGGTTCGGGGCTTTTCATTGCGGCATTGGGCACGGGGGCGGGTTGGTTGAAGCACAAGCTTCGTTTGACCGATGCCCAGGCGGAGATTCGGCTGAGAGCGATCGAGTTCTTGCGGGAGATGTTGGAAGCTGCGTCGAGGTTGGCGGCCCCTTTGATCATTGGTTCGATGCAAGGCCGGTGGGAAGGTGCCGTTTCCAAGGCGGAGGCTTTGGACTGGCTGGGGGAAGGCATGTCGGAGTTGGACACGTTGGCGGGGCGTCTGGGCGGACGGTTATTGCTGGAGCCGCTCAACCGGTATGAGTCCAATTTGTTGAATCGCACGTCGGAGGGGATGGAATTCATTCGGCGCCACGAATGTCGGAACACCATGGTTCTGGCGGATCTTTACCACATGAACATTGAGGAGGCCGATGTGGGGGAGGCGTTGAGGGATTTGGGCGAGTCGCTGGGCCACGTCCATTTCGCGGATTCCAATCGATTGGCCATGGGTTTGGGACATACGGATGCGGGGCGGGTGGCACGAGTCCTGAAGTCCATGGAGTATGATGGTTATGTTTCGGCGGAGGTGTTGCCACTTCCGAGCAGCGACGAGGCCGCCGCGCAAACCATTCGGACTTTCCGGGCTTGTTTTGGCTGAGGGACGGGGCGTTGGTGCAGGGGGTGAACTCTTGGGGCGGGAGCGAGGAGAACGGGGTGGGAGGGTTGAGGGCGTGGAATTATCCGGGGTCAATTCCACTTGCGGGCGGGCGATCACGCTCTATGATGAAGCCTCGTGGAAACCGTGATCATCTTGATTGCGTGCGGAGCTTTGCTCCTGCTGCTCGAAACGGTGCTACCGGGGTTGGTGGCAGGCGTTCTGGGGGTGTTGTGTTTGATGGCGGCGGTGATTGTGGGTTACATTCGCTTCGATCTCGTCACCGCCAATTGGATTGCCGGGGGGGTCATGACCGGCGTGGTATTGGGGGCGGGCTTGTGGTGCCGGTATTTCCCCGGCAGCCGGATGGCGAAGCAGTTTATCTCGAACAAGGCGGTAGGGGGGGCGCCGGAGGGACGGTCCGAATTGATCAACCGGACGGGCGTGGCGCACACGACGCTGCGACCTTCGGGGACGGCTTTGATCGATGGACGAAGGGTGGATGTGGTCACCGAGGGGGGCATGGTTGACCCTGGACAACCGGTGAAGGTGGTGGCGGTGGAGGGTGTTCGAGTCGTGGTGCGGCCCGTGTGAGGGTTCGGACCTGGAGTGGCGGTGAATTGGCGGTGCAATTGAGTCATTGGACATTATGAAATTAGAAACCTTATTGGCGCAGGTTGAACTTCCGGGAGGCATGGGCCTTCTCCTTTTCGGGGCGGCAGCCATCGCCCTGTTGGTCTTCGTCTTGATCGTGATCAATTTTGGAATGATCTACATTCGGGCGCTCTTTTCAGGTGCCAAGGTGACCTTCACGGAATTGATCGCCCTTCGATTGAGGCGGGTTCCGGTGGGGATGGTGGTGGATACCCGAATCACGGCGGTGAAAACCGGCCTGGATGTCGCGATTGACGATCTTTCGACCCACTTTCTCGCCGGGGGCAATATCGAGATGGTGGTTTTGGCCCTCATTGCGGCCAAGAAGGCCGGCATCCATCTGGATTTCGACCGGGCCTGCGCCATCGATCTGGCCACCAAGGGAACGGGCAAAACGGTGCTGGAAGCGGTCAAGACTTCGGTGAATCCGAAGGTGATCGATTGTCCGAATCCCGCCGCTGGAAAGACAACCATCGACGCGGTCGCGAAGGATGGCATCGTGATCAAGGCGCGCGCCCGGGTAACGGTCCGGACCAACCTGGACCGGTTTGTGGGTGGCGCGACGGAGGAAACGATCGTGGCGCGGGTTGGCGAGGGCATTGTGACCACCATCGGTTCTTCGCAGACGTACAAAGATGTATTGGAGAACCCCGACCGCATTTCGCGAACGGTGCTGGACAAGGCTTTGGACAGCAACACGGCCTTCGAGATTCTGTCGATCGACATTGCGGACGTGGACGTTGGGGAAAACGTGGGTGCCAAGCTGCAATCCGAGCAAGCGGAAGCGAACAAGTTGATCGCTCAGGCGCAGGCGGAAGTCCGGCGCGCGGCGGCGGTGGCTTTGGAGCAGGAAATGGTGGCGCGCGTGCAGGAAATGCGCTCCCGCGTGGTGGAGGCGGAAGCCCAAGTGCCCCTCGCGATTTCAGAAGCTTTTCGCACCGGCAATCTGGGCGTTTTCGATTACTACAAGCTCAGGAACGTTCAGGCGGACACGGGCATGCGCGAGAGCATCGCGGGCACTCCGGGAACCGGCAGTCATATCAAGCCCTCGGGGCAATAGCGATTCAGTCGGCCCCCGCGAAGCATGGACTCCCTGCTTACCATTCTGGCGATCATCGCGCTTTCGGCCATTTCGAACTGGCTGAAGCGCCGGTCCGGTCAAGGCACCCAGGACTGGGATACCGACTCGAATCCTCCTCCTTCGGGCCATCCGCCTTCTCCCCGAACGAAGGAGGAGCCGATGGAGGATTGGGAGCGCGAAGTTCGCAAGCTATTCGATATCGAGGAGCCGAAGCAGGCCAAGGCGGACGCCCCGCCTCCCCCGCCGCTCGTCGTGAAGGCTCCTCCGGTTGCATCGCGACCCCAGCCCCAACCCGTGCTTATTCCCTCAAGCTCGCATGCGCCGCGAGCCTACGAAGAGGAGGGCGCGCACGATCCGGACGAGGGACCTCAGGTCGTCCGGATTCCGTCCTTGAGTCCTCCCGGGCTACCCGCTTGGAAGCCGAGCGGCATGGAGGGCGTAGTGGCGGCGCGCCTGCGGAAGTTGGACGAGAGGACGAGCAAGGCGAGTTTGATGAGCTCGGTTTCGACACCTGCGCCTGCCGACCGGTTGATGCCCGCTCAACTTTGGCGAAGTCCGCAGTCTTTGCGAGACGCCTTCGTCAGCAGTTTGATTTTTGGGCCGCCCAAGTCGCTTGAAGTGGAACGTGGCGTCTAGCCCGGAAATCTCATGCGGGTTCCGCGAGTGTGAAATAGTCAGGCCAAACCCGCTTGGGTCACGCGCGATCCCACTGAAGCGGGGTCCTCAAGATGGAGTTGTTGCCAAGCGGTGAATGGCCGCTTTTGCTTTCTCCAGGTCCTCTTGTTCGAGCGGCTTTCCCCCGTAGCGGCTTCGGCAGAACAGAGCCGTGACATTTTGGATTTCGGGAAGGAACTCGGGCGGGTAGTGATGAAGCGATTGAACGAACTCGGCTGGGGTGGTTCCAGGGGGTTTGGTATGGCCCTGTTTCTCGAGGGCTCGAAGCATTTCTTCATAGAAATGCCGCGCGGCTTCGGCTCGCCGTTCCTGGGTAGAGCGGGCGATGGGCTTCGAGGCGCTTCCACGCCGCTTTTTCCAGAGCCACGCGGCCAGTCCCCATAACCCCAAAGCAGCGATCAGATGCGGGACTTTGGAGCTCACGAGGGCGAACGCTTCGGCTCCGGCGGCGATGGCATGGGTCAGGAGTTCGTTCTGAGTCCCGGCATCCAGGTTGACCACATGGGCATACCAGGCGAAATCGAGAGCCTCGAACAGGTCCTGCCACTCGAGGCCCGGCGGTGGATGCAAGGCGCGAGGAGTGCCATCCAGGGTTACCCAGCCTGTGGATTCGAAGTGGGCTTCGGTCCACGCATGCGCGTCAGAAAACCGGATATCGTGCCATCCGGAGAAGAAGTTGCGCTGGCCGGGCACGAAGCCCGCCATGACGCGGGCCGGGATCCCTTGATGACGCAGCAACAGCGCCAAGGCTGAGGCAAACCGTTCGCAATGGCCGCGCCGTTCCTCGAACAGAAAAGACTCCAGCACATTGGTCCGATTCAATTGCGGCGCGCCCAGTTCGTATTCGAACGTCGATCGCAAATAAGCTTCGAGAATGCGGGCCTTGCGCATGGGGTCGGTCTCCGCTCCGACGCGGTCCTTCATCCATTGGCGAAGCCGGTCGGAAGGCGGCGGCACTTGGAGGGCTCGCCGGCGGAGGGTGTCCGTGAGCGGCTCGGGATGAAGCGCGAGGTCGCTCCACCACGCATAGGTGACGTTGCTGCGCCGGGGACCGGGCTGGACTTCGACGACGCGGTGGGTGTTGACGTAGGCACGCTGGAACCAGTCTCCCTCCAGCCTTTGAATCCTGGGGTCGCGGGCAGGACCCGTCCGCTGGCGCTTGCATAAAGCGAATTGACCTGCTTGACACGGGCTTGCCGTTTCACGATGGGAGTTCCGGCGGATGGACGGAGAGGAGCGGCTGAAGGACCGAACAGGGGGATCAGGCCTCCCTCGTTTTGACGCCGCCAGACCTGCCCGTCGAAATCGAGGTAAGCCGCTGCCCGGAGGTAGCCCAGATTCTCCCCATCGACCTGCATGAAGATGCGGCGCGAATTCTCCATGCCCCCGCGCGAAGGATCCAGATTGGGGTCGAGCATGCTCTGCGCTCCGGAACGTCCCGCCCCTCGCCAGCCTCCCCCGAGAAAGGCGCGGGGAAACAGAGCAAAAACGGCCACTGCCATGCTCCCGATGAGCAGGTACTGCGCGATACTGAGTCGTAAAGGGGGGCGGATATTGACATGAGAAGATGCACCGGAGGCTGCCGGGGCAGAGGCCAATTCCATGAGCGCCCTCGGAGCGAGCAGCACCATGGCGATGAAGATGGCGAGAAACCGAATATCGAGGATCGTCGTGCAGACCACCGCGAAATGCAGGAGGGTGATCAGGAGCATGGAAACGTTTTCGCGTGGATTGAGGTTCCGGCGCATGCGGACGAGTTGGACGCAGGCCAGACCGTGGCCGAGGAAGAACTGGTCGCTGCCTCCCACCAGGGAGCCAAGGATCAAGGCCAGCACGTCAATCCAGGGCACGGGCCTCGCATTCCGCGGTTGAAACCTTCGGGCCGTGAACCAAAGCCCGCCATAAACCAACGGACCGAGAATCGGTTCCACCGTGAGACTGAGCCCGATCCAACCCGCAAGGATCAGTAGATCCCTGGCGGGACGGCGACTTGAGTCGCAGGGTGGGAATGTCGTGAAGAACTTCATCGGAACGACGTCGAGGCGTTCTTCACTTGGCCGTGTTCATCAAACAACCCGCCCAAGCGCATGGGGATGTCGAAGTCCGGATGGGTCGCGGAAGCGGGCGCGAAGAGGGTGACGGAACGTTCGCGGGATCGAAGATCCTGAATTTCGGCGGCAGCGAGCTCCAAGGGCTTGGCCAGGATCACCGAAATGCTTGATCGTTTGGAAGCGCGGTTGAGAGCGGACTCGAGAAGGGGACCCCATTCCGCTGCGGGTCGCTGCCGCGCGCGGGCCAATTCATCCAGAATCAATTCCGCGTCGGTGAAAGGGGTCCACATGTGGAATGAGCCGTCCGAGAGTGAGCACCATTCGACCTGGTGGCCGGCGTCCAACGCGGCGAAAGCGAGCCCGCCACAGGCGCGGAGGGCAGCTTCGAAATCTTGCGGCGTGCATTTTTCGCGATCATCGAGCAGGAGCGAAACTTTGCCGGACAGCTCCTCCTCATACGTTTTCACCCACAAACCGAGTCCCTTCGCGGTGGATTTCCAATGGATTTGATTGAGCGCATCTCCTGACTGGTGAGGGCGAACACCTGCAAAGAGCGAGCCCGAAGCCACTCGCCTGGGTCCGCGTTGGCGTCCCCCCAAGACAGCCTCGTGACCACCCACCGGGGGAGCGTCCAAGTCCGGCAGTTTGGGATGAACGACCCATCGACCCGAGTCCTCCAAAGGGCGAATGGCTTTGATCAGTCCGAAAGGGTGAGCACAGTGCATTTCGATGCCTTCCAAAGGGTATTCACCGCGCGGCAGCGCGGGCGGATCGAGGCTGAGATGGGAGGAGGATCGGGGGGCGATCCAGGGCGCTTTCCAGAGCGTTTGGGTTCCGGAGCGAATCTCGATGCCGGCAACGGCATGAGCAGCGGGATTGTGGACACCCCAGGGTTCCAACACCGGTTCGCCTTCCGTCCATCGGGTTTGGGTGGGGAGGAGGGGTTGCAGTGGAAGCACTGCTGACTTGCAGGCCAGAGCGTTCACGGTCAGGCAGCCCAAAATGAGGCCGACCAGCACCAAGAGCAGTGCGGACTGGGACGTGAGGGCCGCGAGATAAAAGGGCAGAACCAAGGCCAGCGCAAACCAGCCGGCGGAAGTGAGCTGGCGGCGAACGCGCGTCACAAAGGAACTGGGATCGATTCGAGCACGCTTTCGATGATCGTGCGAGCGTGAGTCGTGACGGAGCGGGAGCCGCGCCGGATGATCAAACGGTGAGGGAGCGTGGCGCGGGCGGCGGCCTTGATGTCGTCGGGGAGCGTGTAATCGCGGCCGGCCCACAAGGCCTGGGCTTGGGCAAAGGATTGCAAATCGAGCGCGGCACGTGGGCTGGCTCCGTACTCGAGGGTTTCCATCGAGCGGGTTTTGCGGACCAGGTCGAGCAGGTAGCCGGCCAGCACGGGTTCCACCCTGACCCTGCGGCTGGCCTCATGAATTTCCAGCAACCGGTCCGCCGTCAAAAGCGGTCCCAGGGAGTCGAGTGGATCCGACTGTTGCTGGGACTGCAACATGCGCAATTCGGCGTCGCGTTCCATGTAGCCGATGCTGAGGCGGACCATGAAGCGGTCCATCTGAGCGAAGGGCAAGGCGTAGGTGCCCTCGAGTTCGACGGGATTCTGGGTGGCCATGACGAAGAATGGAGCAGCCAATTCCCGCAATTCGCCGTCCACCGTGACCCGATGCTCCTCCATCGCTTCGAGCAAGGCGGACTGGGTGCGTGGAGTCGCGCGGTTGATTTCATCGGCGAGGAGGATCTGGGTGAAGATCGGACCGGGCCGGAACAGGAATTCGTGCCGTTCCTGGGAGAAGACGGAAACCCCGGTGATGTCGGAGGGCAGGAGATCGGCAGTGAGCTGGATGCGTTTGAAGTTTGCGGAGATCGATTTGGCGATGGCCTTGGCGAGAAGCGTCTTGCCCAGTCCGGGAACGTCCTCAATCAGGGCGTGTCCGCCGGCGACCAGGGTCAGGATGGCTTGTCTCAACACTTCATCTTTGCCGATGAAGACGGACGAAACATGCTGGACTAGTTTTCGAACATCGGCGCTGGCCTGCTCGTCCCGCCCCGCCAAATCGTTGCGATCCATGGCGGCGGGAGCACTGCCGAAGCAGGGATCTGAAGCAATTCTGGATTTCCTGAGCCTGGAATCGGGACCGTGCATCCCGATGTTGCCGGTGATGCAGGTAGGGCGCGTCCGTCCCGGCGCGCCGCCGGAGCATGATGTTTTGCATCCAGTGGGCGGCGGGCTGGGTCAGCCCCCCCCCTACCAACGGCTTCGGGATGCACCGGAATCGGGATGTGAGACGATTCGGAGGTTGAACAACGGAGGGCGCGTGAGGACAATGCGTCTGAACGCATGAGCACTGTCAGACTCGGCATCATTGGCATGGGCAATATTGGGCGGCATCACGCCGGCTACTTGCTCGATGGGAAGGTTCCCCGATGCGAGTTGGTGGCGGTGGGGAGCACGTCGCCGGGAAAGCTCGGCGCCTACGAGGCGAAAGGCCTGAAAGTGTTCGGAAGCGGCGAGGAAATGATTCGATCGGGCCTGGTGGATGCCGTTCTCGTGGCCACGCCCCATTACCAGCACACTTGGCTTGGGATCGCGGCCCTCGACGCCGGTATCCATTTGATGGTGGAGAAGCCGATTTCCGCCCACAAGGCGGATGCGGAGCGGTTGATCGCCGCGCATCACCGTCATCCTCGGGTGGTCTTCGGAGCGATGTTTCAACTTCGAGCCGAGCCCCGCTATCAAAAGATCCGCGCCTTGTTGCGATCCGGCGAACTGGGTGAACTGGCCCGGGTGAGCTGGCTGATCACCGACTGGTATCGCACGGAAGCGTATTACGCGAGTGGCGGCTGGCGCGCGACGTGGAAGGGCGAGGGGGGAGGCGTGCTGCTCAATCAATGCCTGCACAATCTTGATGTCCTGGCGTGGTTGCTGGGCATGCCGGCGCGTGTCCGCGGGTTTTGCCAGCTGGGCCGGTACCATCAGATTGAGGTGGAGGACAACGTGACCGCCTATTTGGAATACCCCAACGGGGCGACCGGCATTTTTGTGACGTCCACGGGTGAGGCGCCGGGCTCGAACCGGTTCGAGATCGCGGGCACTCGCGGGCGGCTTGTTCTGGAGGGAGGGCGGTTGACCGTGATTCGCAACGAAGTGGACATGCTGGAGTGGAGCCGGGCCGCGAAGGTGGGGTTCAGCAAGCCCGAGATATGGAATGTGGAGATTCCCTTTGAAAACGCGGCCGCGCCGCACGCGGAGTTCATGAAGAACTTCGTGGACGCGATTCTGGACGGCGCGCCGCTGATGGCCCCGGGTGAGGAAGGGCTGAATTCTGTCGAGCTGGCCAACGTGATGCTCTTGTCGTCGCTGCAGGAACGCACGGTGGAACTGCCGATGGACGGGGCGCTCTACGAGCAAAAACTCGGGCAGCTCATTCGCGAGTCCCGAGTGGAAAAGCAGGTGGTGGAAATTGCCGGCGACGACTTTACGAAATCCTTTCATCGATAATTGAACCCAGGAAGTTATGATTCTCACAGGCATTGGCGACGAAGCCGGCAACACGATCGAAGCGCAGATTCAAGCCATTCAGGAGCTGGGATGGAAGTGGATCGAAATGCGGGGAGTGCAGGTGGGCGATTTTCCCAAGGGGAATTTCCATGACATCCCGGATGCGGCGTTCGAGCGCTGCGTCGAGTTGTTGGAGCAGGCGGGGATTGGAGTCCATTGTTTTGGATCCACGATCATGAACTGGGCCAAGAAGGCGAGTGATCCTTTCGACGTGACACTGGCCGAGGTGGCGAGGGCGATTCCCCGGTTGCAGCGTCTGAACACGCGTTACGTTCGCATCATGAGCTTCAAGCCCGGCGATTTGGAGAACCGAATTCCGCAGGTGGTTTTCCACCGGGTCCGCGAGGTTTGCCGTCGTTTGCTGGATGCCGGCGTTACGCCCGTGCATGAAAACTGCATGAACTATGGCGGAATGAGCCCCAAGCACGCTTTGCAGTTGCTCGAGGAAGTGCCCGGAATGAAGTGGGTCTTCGACACGGCCAATCCGGTGTTCAATCCTGACCGGTCGAAAGCGAAGCCCTGGATCCGGCAAGATCCGTGGGAGTTTTGGGTGATGGTACGCGACTACACCGTGCATCTCCATGTGAAGGATGCCACTTGGGTGCCCGAGAAAAACGATGCGGATTACCAGTGGCCCGGGGAAGGTCAGGGCAAGGTCCGGGAGATTCTCAAGGACGCTTTCGCCCGCGGTTACGATGGGGGCATTTCCATCGAGCCCCACATGGTCGTCGTTTTCCATGACGCCCAATCCAAGTCGAACGAAGAGGCCATGCGGTCCAATTTCATCGAGTATGGGAAGCGGCTCGAGGCCTTGGTGAAGGAATCCAAACCGAAATGACGGCAGGGCCGGGTTGAGGATGCGACCTCCATGCAATCCCACTGGTATTGGTATGCAGGATTGATCGTGCTTGCCACGCTGCCGGTGGCCTGGCGGTTTCGGGGAGCCGGCGTTCGGGCGTGGTTGGTTTACGGCCTGTTCGCGGGGGCTTGTGGCGCGCTGGCCTCGATCCATGCGCGCCGATTGGAGGAGCAAAGGGAAGTTGTTCGAACCCTGGAGGCTGTTTCACCCCGCGAGGAGAAATTGGGTGGGTACGTGGGGTCGGACACCTGTCAAGCCTGTCATCCGCGGGAGTTCGAAACGTGGCACCAGAACTACCATCGCACCATGACGCAGCGTCCGCTTCCGGGCAACGTGGCGGCTGATTTGACGAAGGTATCCCTGACCTTGAACGGCGAGAATTACCTTTTGGAGCGTGTTGGGGATGAGTACTGGGCGGAGATGCCGGATCCCGAGTTCCGCCTCTTGCCGCGTGCCGACGGCATTCAGGCGGCCAAGCCGCGTGTACGCAAGCGGCTGACCTTGCTGACGGGTTCCCATCACATGCAGGTGTTTTGGATTCCGGCCAGCCGTCCCAACGCCCAGCTTTTGTTTCCGTTCTGCTATTTGATCGAGGACCGAGCCTGGGTGCCATTTCACAACACTTTTCTCCGGGATCCTGCCCTGCGGGATCCCATTCAAATCTGGAATAACAACTGCATCAATTGCCACAGCACCGGAGGGCAGCCCCGCCCGCGGCAAACTTCGCTGGCGACTTCCGACACACGATCCATGGAGCTCGGCATCGGCTGCGAAGCCTGTCATGGGCCGGGTGAAAAGCATGTGGCGAAGAACCAAATGCCCCTGGCCCGTTACCTTCATCGCGCCGCGGGGAAGAAAGATGAAACCATCGTCAATCCCGCCAAGCTTGAGGCGAAAGCGTCCTCCCAAGTGTGTGGAAATTGCCATGGGATCAAATGGATTCCCGGGCAGCTTGCCTGGAAGGAGGAGGGTTTTCCCTATCGGCCGGGCGAGGACTTGGATGCGACGACGCCAATTGCCCGTCCCGCGCGGACGGATCTTCAGCCCTGGCTCGAGGCGGCGATGAAAAGCGAGCCGCGGTTCAAGGAGGACCGGTTTTGGCCGGATGGCATCGTCCGGGTTTCCGGGCGTGATTTCAACGGCATGCTGGAATCCGCCTGTTATCAGAAGGGAGACTTGAGCTGTCTCTCGTGCCATTCGATGCATCACAGCAATCCCAAGGACATGCTCAAGCGGAACATGGAGGGCAATGAGGCCTGTTTTCAATGCCACGGGGACTATCGCAGCAAGATCGTCGAGCATACCCGTCACCGTGCGGATTCGACCGGATCGCTTTGCTACAACTGTCACATGCCGCACGTGACCTACGGATTGCTCAAAGGGATTCGGAACCATTTCATTGAAAGTCCGAAAGTGGAGACGACGTTGAAGACCCAGCGTCCGCTGGCATGTAACCTGTGTCATATCGACAAGAGCCTGGGTTGGTCGGCGCGGCATATGACGGAGTGGTACGGACATCCGAAACCGGCGTTGACGGCCGATCAGGAGCGCATCGCCTACACCGCGCTGATGTCGTTGAAGGGAGATGCGGGACAGCGCGCGTTGATGGCCTGGACCCTGGGTTGGGATTCGGCCACGGCCGCGGGTGGATCCGATTGGCAGGTGCCGTTGCTTGGGCAACTGATGGCGGATTCCTATTCGGCGGTAAGGTTTATCGCCGCCCGCTCTTTGCGAAGCCTGCCGGAATGGTCGGAGGTGAAATTTGATTTTGTGGGTCCCGAGAAGGCAAGGTCCGAGGTCGTGGAGGAAGTGGTCCGGCGATGGGAACAATCCTCCGTTTCGAAGCGCAAAGATCCCGCCCTTTTGATGACCCCTGGGGGTGAGATTGATTTCGAGGTGTGGCGGCGACTGCGGTCGCAACGGGACGAAAAATCGGTCGATCTTCAGGAATGAAAAGCGAAAAGGCCCAGTTGAATTCGGAAACTTCCCCGGCGACCGTGGAACGGCGCCACCTGCGCTGGGGATGGATCTCGCTGCTGGTTTTTCTGGTGTTGGGCATCGTCCTGGAAGCCTTGCACGGATTCAAGGCGTCCGCCTACTTGAGTCCGGCCAATGCGACACGCAGGCTCATGTGGACGCTGGCGCACGCGCACGGGACGTTGCTGGGACTTGTCCATCTTGCCCTGGCTTTTTCGGTGGGGCGCTTGCCGGACTGGGATTCTCGCCGCCGCGAGTGGGCCTCGCTGGGGTTGAGGATGGCCGGGGTGTTGATGCCCGCGGGATTCTTCCTGGGAGGCATTCAGTTCTACAAGGCCGATCCGGGACTCGGCATCATTCTGGTTCCGCCCGGAGCCATCCTGCTGTTGATCTCGGTTTTTTTGACGGCGCGCGCCACTTTGAAAAAGTAGACCGCGGGTTTGATCGAGGAGGCTAGGCAGGCGGCGAGGCCTGAGAGGGTTAGACGGGCGGTTTTCCGTCAAGATGTGGTGCTTAATCCTCCCGCCATACGAAAATAGGATTTCGTCACAACCCCGTTGGGGTTGTTTTCCTTTGGCGAACTGTGACCCAAGGTAGCTCGTTCCTCGCAACCTTGGGCTTCGGGACGGAATCCCGTTGGGATTCTTGAGGTGCTCGATCTGTCTGTCCTTGAGTATTTTACGGGCATTGACACATGCGACGCTGGCATCCCTCCGGGATGCAAATGCTTGGGCAACCCGGTGGACCGGTGGTATCGTCGATGGGCTCCTCAACCACCGGCTAAAAGCTGGCAAGCCTCCGGCTTGCGACCGAGCCGCATCACGTCACTCTGGTCTCACATCCCTTCTGCATCCGTCCCGCAATCTCCCGCTTGGGGTCAGGATGTCTGAGGCTAGGTGCTTGACCCTCCCGACTAACTTGAGCCTCAAGTTAGTCGGGAGGTTAATCGAGATGCAAAAAGGCCGGGATGAGCACGCCCATCCCGGCCTCTATGGGATCGAGTCTCGCGCTTACTTCTTGAGCACGCGGAAGAACTTCGCGCTGGAACTGGTGGGGACCGTTTGCGGACTGGCCCCGTTAACATCGACCCAGGTTCCGGTGACGGAATCGGCCGACTGCAGCGTGCCGCCCTCGGTCCAGGAGATGGTCAGATTCGCGCCGGAACGTGACACGCTCAGGACCGCTGGTTTGGCCGGAGGTTCGACGGATCCTCCGCAATCCGTGACGGTAGCCACCATTTCGAGGCCGAACACCATGTCGGAGCTGCTTCCCCCATTTTGATGCACCTCGACCGCGACGACGTTTTCGCCTGGGAGAAGAAGTGCGAGCGGAACGTCGTAAGGGCCTTCGTAGATATTCTCGTGGCTGGCGAAACTGGTGGTGGAGTCCACGGCGGCATCGGCGGCCACTCCGAAGCGATGGATTTCCTTGCCGCTCAAATAGACGATGGCTCCGTCATCCACGACATGGCGCATCTTGAGCTTGGTGCCGGCGATCGTGCCGTTGAAGTTGAAGCGCCCGCGAAAGTAGAACGTTTGGATGTAGGTTCCATCATCCGTGAACCGGCTAATGGCGGTGCGGATGGGTTCGACGGTTGTGGTGGATTCGTCGGCGATGAGTGCCTTGCCTTGCGGCCATTTGCTGTCGTCGAAGTTTCGTTCCCGCCAGGCCGTGCCGAGTTCCTGTCCGGACCGGTCGTAGCGCCAGGTGGTGGCATCGTCGATCTTGAGCAGCGCGACGTCGCGAATGACGCAGGGCACGGTGGCGACCAGTTCCGCCCCGAATACCATGTCCGAGCTGCTGCCGCCGTTTTGATGGACTTCCACCGCGAGCACGTTGCGTCCCTTGATGAGCAGGTTCGGGGGCACATCGATGGGGCCTTCGTAGATGTTTTCGTGGCTGGCGAAGCTGGTGGAGAAGTCGAACGTCGCGTCGGCGGCGATTCCGAAGCGCTACACTTCGACGCCGTTGAGATAAACCACGGCGCCATCATCCACCACGTGCCGCAATTTCAATTTGGTTCCGGGATTGACCGTGTCGTTGAAATCGAACGTGTGGCGGAAATAGAACGTTTGCACATAAGTGCCCTCATCGTTGAAGCGGCTGATGGCGGTACGGATGGGTTCGACCGTGGTGGTGGATTCGTCGGCGATGAGCGCCTTGCCTTGAGGCCATTTGCTGTCGTCGAAGTTCAAATCCTTCCAGGCGGTGCCGAGGTCCTGTCCGGAGCGGTCATATCGCCAGAGCGCTTTGTCATCGATCTTGACGATTTCGATGACCTTGGTGGGCACGCCGACCGCGATGGTCAACGGTGCGGAATCCGTGAATACCCCGGCCGAGTCCGTGGCGCGGGCGGTGTAGGTGTGAGCGCCCTCGGTCACACCGAAGAAAGTCACCGAGTAGGGGGGGATGGAAGAACTGCCCACCACCCGGCCCTGCTCGAGGTAGTCCACGCTCACAATTTTCTTGCCGGACGCGGCAGTTACTGTGGTCTCGAGAGACACGGGGGCGCCGATTTCGAAGACGCTGTCTTTCGCCGGCGCGGTGATGGCCACGGTGGGGCCTGTGAGCACACCCGGAGCGCCCAGGGTTTGCAGCACACTGCCAGGAATGTAGGGAAGCGCGCGAGCGACGGCGGGATCGCCCTTTTTGCGCCAGGCGACGTCGCAATAGTCACCGCCCCCCCCTTCTTTCCAGACGGCGAAAAGGTAGTAGTGGCTTCCGGCACTGAGCCGGATGGGAGCACGGGTGGGGAATGTTCCATCCCCATTGTCGCCGGCTCCGGGTTCCTCGAAAGGACCGCAGCATCCGTTTTCTTGAGCGATCAAGACCGCTTTGTCGACTGTGGCGTCCGTGCTGAGGAACAGTTGCGAAGCGTCGTCACTGCGAATGAAAAACTCGTACTCGGCGGTTTCGGCGGGAACGATCCAGCCCGAGATGCGCTCACCATAGTTCTCCCGGGAGGCGAGCCCGTTCGAGTTGTCGGGAAGCGCGACCCGGCTCGAGAACTGGTTGATGTAAGCGACGGCGTCGGCTTCGTTGTTCTTGAATCTGTCGCTCTCCATGAAGGTTTGCAGATCGGCAACGCCCGAACCGGTGAAGCCGTAAAACTCCTCGAGCTTCAATCCGCCGCTGACGGGCCCGAAAGATTGAAACGCGAGTTTGGAGTCCGCCGCGGAAGCGTTGCCCGCGGTGTCCACGATGTCTTTGATGGACAACACGTAATTCGCCCCCTGGTTTTGGCGGCTAGTGGCAAGCCTCACGGTGGTGGGATTCAACACGGTTGCCGAGGAGATCGTCAGTCCTCCGTCGAGGGAATAGCTGGCGGCCTTCGAGGCGGACGCTTCCGTGACGGCTTCGGAGAACTCGACGGTGAGGCTGTTGAAGAGGTCGCTGCCGGTGACGCCCAGGATTCTGGGCTTGGTGACATCAGGGGTCAAGGTGAGCACGGCCTCGGTGCTTTTCAAGGTCGCGCCCGGGATGGAGACCACGGCCTGGTATTTGGCGCCGTTGTCCGTGCTCGCGAGGGGCCCGACGGAAACGGTCAGACCGGTGAGGCCGGGGACGTTCACGCCGTTGCGCTGCCACTGCACGACGACCGGGCCATGGCTGGCGGTGAGCTGGACCGAGAAGGTCGCAAGGTCATTCTGAGCCGCGGTGATGCTGGCGGGTTGTTTGGTGATGTTGATCGTGCCGGACGCGGGGATGGAAGTGGCGAAATAGGCCCCCGGAATAGGTCGAAGCTGGGCGGCGGGGATGTTGTCTCCAGCGCGCCTCCACGCCACTTGGCAGAAATCGCCGCCGCCGCCTTCCTTGTAGAGGGCCTGGATGGCGTACGCCTTGCCGGCTTGCAGGGTGAGGGGCGCGGAAGTTTGAGTCGCGCCAGTTTCCTGGAAGGCGTTGCAGCAACCCGTTTCCTCCGCGATCATTTCCAAACCCGCGATCGCGTCCCCCGATTTGTTGATGAACAGTTGGGAGGCGTCGTCGCTGCGAAGGAAGAATTCGTAATCTCCTGAAACCAGCGGGATGATCACGCCGCTGATTCTTGCGCCAAAGTTGTCGTGGCTGTCGTTCGGGTAAACCGTTCGAGTATCGAACGAGGACATGTAAAGCACCTCGTCCGGTTTGTTGGGGTACTTGGTCGTGTCATCTAACAAGTTTTGGACCGGTGTGCCCGGGATGCCGCTGTAGGCTCAGACATCCTGACCTCATGCGGGGAAAGATTGGGTGGAGTGGAATGGAATTGAGACCAAGAGGGACATTTTCGACTTTCAAGGATGGGGGTGGTGGCGGTGAATAGGTGAATGCCGCAAGTTCAA
>VHDF01000102.1 GCA_016871495.1 Verrucomicrobiota bacterium
TTCAGCCACCAAATCCTGAATGCGTCCCATTTCGAAGCGAAAAACGGTGGCGTTTATCTCAACGAAGACGGGCGCAAGAAGTTCTTTCTTCAATACGAGCGTCGCATGGAGCGTCAGTTTCTCAGTGAAGCCGCCGGGCACCGCACCACGCTGCGCCAGCAACTGGAACAACAAGCCGTCATGTTCAAGGCGGCGCTGGAAGACGCAGTGAAGTTCGAACCCTTCTTGATGAACTGAATCCGACCCATGAACTCCTGGTGGCAAGAAGCGTTCGCGTCGGTGCCCTACGCGAGCTCACCCCCAGGCGACAAGCAAATGCTGATTCTCGTCGCTTACGATATCTGTGACGCCAGGCGCTTGACCCGCGTTGCCCACGTCTGTGAGGACTACGGGGTGCGCGTGCAATACAGCCTCTTCGAGTGCCGCCTGGAGGAGGACGAATTCAGCGACTTCTGGCTCAAGCTTCTCGAGGAGATCGATGTAAAAGAAGACCGCGTCGTCGCCTACAAGATCGACGCCCGTTCCGCCCGGGAGACCCTCACTGCGGGCACCATGGTTTGCTCGGAGAAAGCCGTATGCTACCTCGTCTGAACCTGCTCGAGTCCTTCGGGTCGCGAGCCGCCCGCGGCGAAAACACCGGACCTCATGACCTGAGACATATCTTGCGGCAAGCCAGTGGGTTTCGCAGAATTACTTCGTCGCAGGTCAGGCCATGGACAGATCCAGATGGCTGTGAAAATGACCTCATGACCTGGCGCATGTCGGCGCCCTTGCTGGACAGGTTGTTCCGCGAATGGGCGCCGCGCGCGCACCGAGCCGAAAGGCAATGAAGACGCGCGCCACATTGAAGGCTGCGATGCTTAAAGCGGGTGGCGCACGGTTTTTGGCAGTCTCGTCAGCTGCTTGAAGTGAGCCGGTTATTGTGAAGAGTGCGTCAAGAATCTGCCTTGCCCGCCTGCTGCTCATCCAACTTTACCCGGAAGCATTGGCGCAGCGCGACCCAGCAGTGCGAGCGACGCTTTTTCAGCGCTGACTCGGAACGATCACCATCCCGGTCATTTTTTCGGCTCTCGCGAGCGGTTCTCGAGGGTGGTCATTTCCCGAGTCAGGGTTGCTTTTCACGCCAGGGTTTGCGGTTTCGGTAATGCTCGCGCAGTTCGGTGTTGCGGCGGGCCACTTCGGGTTGATGGGAAGCTTCGGCCACGCGGCGTGCTTCGTCCGCGGTGGACACGGCGTCCTCGAAGCGTCCGGCTTCTGCATAGGCTGCCGCCAGAGTTCCCAACAGCACGGCCACTTTCCGCGACGTTTGTTGCACCGCGCCTTCGGCCAGCGCGACCGCCTCCGCACCATTCCGGAATTCCGCGGATTCGTGCGTAGCCAGCACCCAGGCAAGATTGTTTCGCCATTCTGGATGATGAGGGTTGATTTTGATGAGTTGGCGATATTCGGCCAGCGCGTCCGTGTAGTTCCCTTGTTGATGAAGCAGGAGGGCGAGGGCCTGCCGAAGCGGTTGCGATTGCGGGCGGCCTTCGAGAGCCCGGCGGTAGGTCGCAGATGCGGAAGCAAGATCGCCGGATTGGCGTTGAGCGGCGGCGAGGCCCGCAAGGATGTCGGGGTTCCGGGGATCGACCGACAAGGCCTGCTGGAAGCGCGCGAGGGCATCTGGATAACGTTTCATGGCGGTCAACGCGAGCGCCATGCGGTAATGCGTTTCCGCATAGCGAGGTTGGACCTTGAGCGCGGACTCGAAGTGAGCGAGCGCCTCTTGATGTCGTCCTTCTTCCGTGAGAATGGATCCCAGCACGGTGTCGGCGAGGTAGTTGTTGCGCGTGACCTCGTGGGCATGCGAGAAGAGAGCTTGGGTGGATCGCCAGGTGGCGAGCTGGTGCTTGCTGGACAGGGCGCAGAAG
Organism: Verrucomicrobiota bacterium; assembly: GCA_016871495.1. Lineage (NCBI taxonomy): Bacteria > Pseudomonadati > Verrucomicrobiota > Verrucomicrobiota bacterium. Next base: position 1,911 of record VHDF01000102.1, read on the forward strand.
GCGAGCGCGCAGGCCGCGATTCCCGCTCCCACCGCCATGGGAGCGCGAAGGGCCGAAAGGAACTCCGCCCCGGCCCAGACGACATAGACACCGAGGCCGGTCAGGGCGAGGTAGGTGTAACGATCGGCCATCACCTGTTCGCCGGTTTGCAAGAGTCCGCTCACCGGCAGAATCAGGGCGACGAACCAGAACCAGCCGGTGGCGAGGAATGGGCTGTGCCGCCACCGGGCGAGGCTCCAACCGCTGAGGCCGAGCATCAGCAGCGTGGCAATGGCCACATCGATCAAGGGCCACTGGCCCGGATTGGGATAGAACACGGCCAAATCATTCGGAACAAAAAATTTCCGGAGATAGGCGGTGTACGAAGTCAGGGCAATCGCGGCGCGATCCATGAGAGAATAGACTTCAACCCCCATCACGGCGCCCATGCGCTTTTGCGCTTGGATCGTGAGGATCGCGGATCCTGCCGCCAGGAGGAAGCAGGGCAGCTTTTCGAGCAACAGCTTTCCGAGGGGGAGTGCCGGGAAGTTCCCTGGATTCTCGGGCTTGGGATTGGCGGGCGAGTTTCCCCGGGCCGCCAATCGTCGCAATGGCCACACGTCGAGCAACAAGAGGAGACAAGGCAGCATGATCGAAAGCGATTTGGCCATCAAACTGAAGGCAAAGGCGGCCGTGAACGCCAATCCCGTGGTCCAGCGTGGACGCAAGGCGTGCCGGGCGTAGAGGCAGAGGCAAAGGTGGAAAAAGAAACCGCAGAGCACGCCTTTGCGTTCCGAAATCCACGCCACCGTTTCAACGTGCAGCGGGTGGATGGCGAACAGCGCGGCGACGATGGCGGAACGCCACAACGCGCCGGTCATCAACCGCAGGGCGTGAAAGAGAAGAACCGAACTCGCCAGATGCAGGAGCAGGTTGGTCAGTTTGAAAGCGCGGGCCGAGCCACCCGCGAGCTCGAAATCCAGCATGTAGGAAATCCATGTCAGCGGCTGCCAATAAATGTAGAGGGAGGTGAAGGCGCTCTGAATGCCTTTCCACGTCAATCCGCCTCGCACGAGCTCATTTTGGGTGACGAAGACGGGATCGTCGTAGTTGACGAAATCGAAGGAGAGCGAGGGCCAAAACAATCCCGCCGCGACCAGGACCAGCGCCAAGGCCAGGCGCCCGGGGCCGATGGGCCAGGGGAGTTTAGAATCGGGGTTTGCCATAGATTTCGTCCAATGCCTGCGCAACGCTCCGATACTGCATGGGCTGCGCTCGATGGAGCTTGGTGGAATCGACACTGAGACCGTCGGAGCAAAGCTTGGCCACACGCCAGAAAAAAATTCGAGCCCGAGCCGGGATCCATCCCATTCGGGACGCTCGCTCGGACACTCGATGCAGCACGTCCCAGAAGGGGGCCGGAGGATGGATGGACCCCCTGGGAACGTTCAATCTTGCCGCGATGCCGGACAGTAAATGATCGAAGGTGATCGCCTCGCCATTGCTGGCGAGATAAATCTGCCCGGCATGTGCGGGGGCCTCCGCGAGTTCGACCAGCAGGCGCGCGGCGTCTTCCACGTGGAGAAAAGAGGCGTGTCCCGGCCAGGCGAGGCGTGTGGACCAGGCTCCTCGGGCCAGGAGTTTGGGGAAGACGGCAAACATCCCTCCAGAACGGAAACCGGGTCCGATCACCGTGCAGAGCCGGACAATCGTGAAGGTGTATCCCAAGGACGGCGCGAGGCGCTGAATCCAGCCTTCCCCTTCCATCTTGGTCTGGCCGTAGGGGGTGATCGATTCGAAGGAATTCGATTCGGAGGCGGGGCCTTGCCGTGTTTTTCGATCCATGCTCGCGAGCGTGCCGGTGTGGATGATCCGTGCGTGACGGAGTGATGGACCCAGCCAATCGAGGAGTCGACGGGTGCCTTCGCTGTTGATTTCGAACGCGCCATCCACTTCCTCCGTTGCGGCGTGAGCGGCGAGGTGAAAGACGGTTTGAAATGCCGGCACTTCCGGCCGGGGGGGCAAAGAGCCCATCAGGTCCGCGTCGAGGATGCGAACTCCCAGGCGTTCGAATTCCCTGGCGGTGGTGCTGCCGGAGCTTCCAGGCCCCATCAAGGCCCAGATGGAGCCGGCGCCACGGCGCCGAATGAGCTCATGCACGAGCCGGGTGCCGATGAAACCGTTGGCGCCGGTAACGAGGAAGTGCCGTTCCTCAGACATCGCAGACCTGCGCGGCGTGTCGGAGGGCAAAGGCACGGTCGGGCCAGGTGGGGAGGAACTCCTGGGCCACGAAGCCATCGTAGCCGGTTTCCAAAATGGCCTTCATGACCGCGGGATAATTCACTTCCTGCGTCTCATCCAGTTCGGCCCGGCCCGGAACTCCGGCGGTATGGTAATGCGCGATGTACTCTTTGATCCTTTTCAATCGCCGGATGACGTCGCCGTGCATGATTTGCACATGGTAGATATCGAAGAGGAGTTTCAAGTTTGGCGAGCCGACCTTCTGGATCAAGTCCACACACCGATCGACGTCATCGCCGAAATAACCGGGATGCCCCTTCATGGGGTGGGTGTCGTCGCGGGTATTGAGGTGCTCAAGACAAAGGATGATGCCCTTGCTCTCGGCGTAGCCCACGACCTGTTTCCAGCAATCGACACAGTTTTTCGCCCCCTCTTCATCGCTGATGCCCGCCTCCCGCATGCCCGTGAAAGTAATGACCTTCTTGGCGCCGAATTGAACCGCCGTGTCGATGCCTTCGCGGAGGGATTGAATGACCGCCGCATGATGGGCGCGGTTGAAAGGGCCTTTGGCAAACCCGTGGCTGCCCACCAGCGAGATCTCCATCCCGAGCTCCCTCACCAGAGGGTAATGTTGCCGGTCGATGCCCTCCATGGCTGCGAATCCGATCTCCTTGCACAGCTTGGCCAGTTCGGGGGTAGGCATGGGGTTGAAGGTCCAGCCCATGATCGATTGACGAATGCGTCCGTGCCGGATGCGAAACCGGGAGTCGGCCTCCGCACGGGGTTTCTGGGCATGAGCCATCGGCGCCAGGGAAGCCGAGCTCGTGACGAGTCCGGCTGCCTTGAGGGCGGAGCGGCGTGATAAGCCCGGCTTTGCGGCGGTTGTCCTAACCGGCGGTTGGGAGGGTGCTTTCATGAGAAGATTATGAAGCACTGTCTTCATCTGCACAATCGCTTACTCACCGGCTCTGGCCGGAATTGGGGCCGGCGCATTCACAGGTTGTCGGTGATGCGCGCGGCAGCGCCGGGGCGCAGCGTTCACGCCGCTTCAAGGCGTGTCTTCAAAGGGGCAGGGCAGGTTCAACGGGCAAGGGTGCTGCCAGGGCGAAGGCATTTACCCAGGGCGGGCCATGGAGCGGGAGGAGATCGCCGCGGCAGGTTGGCGCGAGCGTAAGCGCCGTGAACGGCGCGCTCCGACAATTTGCGGGTGCGCCGGAATGCGCGGGCGGCGGGCTGGGACAGGCCCGCCCTACCAACAACATCGGAATACACGGGAATGCGCGGGCGGCGCATCTTGCGAGTTGCCTAGTCGTCGAATTTATCGTAGCCAGAGTCATGACCCTTTGTTGTTTGCGCGTTGGCCTCGGCTTGGCCTGGCTGCTTGGCCTGTCGCCGGACTTTCTTCAGGCGGAATCCGTGACCCTGCGAGCCCGTTCACGGGAGCGCATCCAGGCCGAATCGACGGAGACGCGGGTGCTCGAAAAGGAATTGCGATGGGACGCCGCGCGCACGGCGGTTGTGGTGTGCGACATGTGGGACCGGCATCATTGTCCGGACGCCACCACTCGCGTGGGTGAAATGGCGCCGCGCATGGACCGCGTCCTGGCCGCGGCAAGGCGGTTGGGCATGCTGATCATCCATTGTCCCAGCGACACCATGGAGTTTTACAAGGATCATCCCGGTCGCCGGTTGGCGCAGCAAGCGCCCAAGGTGGAGACGAAGGTCCCCCTGCAAGGCTGGTGTTCGTTGAATGGGGTGAAGGAACCGCCGCTGCCGATCGACGATTCGGACGGAGGCTGTGACGGTTGTCCCGAGTGCCCCGGATACCGTGCCTGGTCCCGGCAGCATCCGGGGTTGCGGATCGAGGACGGCGACGCGATCACGGATTCGGTCGAGGCCTTCTATCTCATGCGACAGCGCGGGATCACCAATGTCATCGTGATGGGGGTGCATGTGAACATGTGCGTGCTGGGGCGGCCCTTTGCCATCCGGCAAATGGTGGCGCAGGGGCAGAACGTGGTGCTGATGCGCGACATGACCGATTCTATGTATCACCATCGTAAGGCTCCCTACGTCTCGCATGTGCGCGGGACGGAAATGGTGGTGGAACATATCGAGCAGTACTGGTGCCCCAGCATCACGAGCGTCGATTTCATCGGCGGCGAGCCGTTCCGCTTCCAGGAAGATCGCCGCCAACGCATCGCGATGGTGATCGCGGAGAACGAGTATCAGACGGAGCAAACCCTGCCTGCGTTCGCCAAACGCGATTTGGTTTGGAGGGGATTCGACGTCGATTATGTGATGGGATCACCGAAGGAAGGGGATCCTGAATTTCGGAACATTGAGGCACTGAGGCAGGCGGATTTGGTGGTGGTCAGTGTGCGGCGCCGGACACCGTCCAAGGCCATGCTTGATTTACTGCGTGCGCATGTCGCCGCCGGAAAGCCGGTGGTCGGGCTGCGGACGGCGAGTCACGCCTTCGACGCGAAAACTGCGGGGGAAGGCTATGCCGCCTGGACTGGATTTGATCGCGAGGTTTTGGGGGGCGCTTACAAGGGGCATTACGGCAACAAACCTCCCGCTGGAGCCCATACCGTGGTGCGACGCGCATCGGATGCATCCGGCCACTTTGGGTTACGCGGTGTCGAACCTGCGGAGTTTCGAGTGACCTCCCACTTGTATAAATATGCCGAGATGGGACCGGAGACGGTGGTATTGCTCCGCGGCGTTGTGGAGGGGACCGACCAACCTGAGCCCGTGGCCTGGGTGAACACCGCCGGGGATCGGCGCGCGTTTTACACCTCGCTGGGCAATGCGGAAGATTTCCAACTCACGGCTTTCCGCCGCTTGCTGCTCAACGGCATTCTGTGGTGTTTGCACCAACCCATTCCCCCCGCCGAATACAAGATGGCATCCTTGGCTGGGGGAGGACAGCCCGAGGCGCCTCGCCCTGCCGCGACCGCGGCTCCCGCGCCTGCGCCCGCGGCCTCCGTCAGTGCGACCACTTATCAAGCCTTGGACCTGCCTCAAGATGCCAGGGCGGACGCGTTGAGCCCGGTTGAGGCAGCCCGGAGGTTCAAGGTGGCCGACGATTTGGAGTGGGAACAGGTCCTGTCGGAGCCGGAAATTCGGCAGCCCGTTTTTTTGAACTTCGACGAGCGGGGAAGAATGTGGGTGGTCGAGTTTCGCCAGTACCCGATGCCCGCCGGGCTGAAGATGCTGAGTCGGGACAGTGTATGGAGGGCGGTGTACGACAAAGTGCCTCCGCCTCCGCCTCGTCACTTCAAGGGCGCGGACCGCATCAGCATCCATGAAGACGGGGATGGGGACGGCACGTTCGAGAAGCACAAGATCTTCGTGGACGGCTTGAACATTGTCACCGCCGTCGAACGGGGTCGGGGCGGAGTGTGGGTGTTGAATCCACCTTACCTCTTGTTCTATCCGGAGGCGAACGGAGATGACGTGCCTGACCGCGACCCCGAGGTTCGACTCTCGGGCTTCGGACTGGAAGACACTCATAGCGTTGTGAACTCGCTGCGATGGGGGCCGGACGGCTGGCTGTATGGCGCCCAAGGCAGCACTGTTACCGCCAACGTGCTCGTGCATGGGCCGGATGGTGTGCCGTTGCATCCGAAGCCGGTGTATTCCCAGGGGCAGAACATTTGGCGTTATCATCCCGAGAAGCGGCTTTATGAAGTGTTCGCGGAGGGCGGGGGCAACGCTTTCGGCTGCGAGATAGACAGCGAGGGTCGGATTTTTTCCGGACACAACGGGGGCGACACACGCGGGTTTCACTACGTGCAAGGCGGTTATTTGCAGAAGGGATTCGAGAAGCACGGTCCCTTGTCGAATCCCTATGCGTTTGGCTATTTCCCCCCGATGGCCCATGACCGGGTTCCTCGTTTCACTCACAATTTTGTGATTTATGACCACGGGTCATTCCCGAGTCGTTATCAAGGGAAGTTGTTCGGTGTGGAGCCCATCCAGGGAAGAATCGTCGAGAGCGAGTTGACTCCGGTGGGCTCGACTTTCCGCACCCGGGATCTCTCGCGTCCGGTGGTCAGCGAGGACCGTTGGTTCCGTCCGGTTGACATCAAAGGGGGGCCCGACGGAGCGCTTTATGTCTGCGATTGGTACGATCAACAGGTCAATCACTTCCGCAATCACGAGGGCCGCATCGATGTTTCGAACGGACGGATTTACCGGCTCAAGGCGAAAGGGGCTGTCGCGCGCAAGCCGTTGAATCTGGGCGCGCTTTCCACGCGCGAGTTGGTGGAGAAGTTGAGCGATGCGAATCGATGGGTCCGCCAGACCTCCTTGCGCTTGCTGGCAGATCGGGAAGCGAGCCAAGTGAACGCGGAGCTGACGAGGTCAGAGGCTGAGGGGAGAGGGAAGAGAGTTTTGGAGACTTTGTGGGCGCGGCATCAGGCCGGCGGATTGACACCTGGTCAAGCAGCCGCCTGGCTGGATCATCCGGATGCGCAAGCCCGGTGGTGGACGGTCCGGTTGCTCGGGGATGGCCGAATGTTGAGCGACGAGCTGTCAGCGCGTTTGACCTCCCTGGCACAGACAGACCCAAGCCTGGACGTTCGAGTGCAGTTGGCCTCCACGGCGAAGCGGTTGCCCGCCCGCCAGGGATTAACCTTGGCAAAGGCGCTGGCGCAACGGTCCGAGGACGTCAAGGACCCTCGCCAGCCTTTGATGATTTGGTGGGCGATCGAGGGGCAAGCCGGAGCGCATCAGGAGGACATTGTCCGGCTCTTCGAGGAAGCCTCCTTTTGGTCGCATCCGCTTGTCGAAACTCATCTTCTCGACCGGGTGATGCGGCGATTTGCCCAGAGCGGCACCCGCCGTGACTGGGAGGCAGCGACGCGGCTTTTTGAATTGTCGCCGGGTCCTTCACACAGTCGCAAGCTGATGTCGGGATTCGAAGCGGCATTCAAAGGGAGGACTTTGGGCGGGTTGCCCGAGGCCTTGACGCGCGCCATGTCCCGGCATGCCACGGGCACCACGCCGTTTGGCCTACGGCAAGGGGATGCGCAAGCGGTGAGAAAGGCGCTGCGGGTGGTGGCGGATGAGACGGCATCCCGGGAGGAACGCTTGGAATACCTGGGTGTGATGAGCGAGATCAAGGTGGCCGGGGCCGTGCCCGCTTTGAGTCGAGCCTATCGTGGGGTTTACAAAGACGATGCCCTGCGCAAGGCCATCCTGGCGGCGTTGCGGAATTACGAGGACCCCGCAGTGGCGGATGTGGTTCTGGAAGCTTACTCTGCCCTGGGGAAAGAATCGCTGGCGTCCGCGCAGACGCTGCTCGCGAGCCGTCCCGTCTGGAGCAGGAAGTTGATGCTGGCCATTCAGAAGCAGCCCCAATCGTCCTGGCCTGGCCCGGCTCTCAAACGAGAATCCATTCCTCCTGGCATCGTTCGGAAACTGAGGGAACATCGCGACCCTGAACTCAAGGCGATGGTCGAAAAGTCCTGGCCGGGTGGAGGCGTGACCGGCAATGCCGAGTTGGAGGCCAGAATTCGCCGACTTGAAGGAGTCATTCGAGAAGGCATGGGAGATCCTTACGAAGGCCGGACGTTGTTCCAAAACACCTGCGCCGGCTGCCACCGGCTCTTCGGGCAAGGAGCGGAGGCGGGTCCCGATCTCACCGCGCACCCGCGGGCGGATATCGAGTCCATGCTTCTGGCGGTGATCAATCCGAGCGCGGAGATCCGGGAGGGATACGAGAACTATGCCGTGGAGACGAAGGACGGAAGGTCGCTTTCGGGGTTCCTGGTGGAGCAGGACGGCAGGATCATCACGCTGCGTGGACTGGACGCGCAGAATGTAACCCTGGCCCGGGAAGATTTGTCTGAGTTTCGCGCTGCCGGCATGTCGCTGATGCCCGAGGGATTGCTGGACGGGATGACCGATCAACAAGTGCGGGATTTGTTTGGCTATTTGCGAAGCACACAGCCGTTGGTGGGTGAACCTCCCAAGCGGACGGGCCAGAAGTGAAGCCGGGATTGGATGCTTGACCCTGCGTGGGGAGGCCACTACCGTCTTGGGCGTGTTCAGTGTGGCTCGGCGAAATGTTGAAGAGTCAGGGCTGGCGGTCGTCGTATGCGTCCGCGCCCTGGGTTGCCGCTTCTGAACGAGACTTTAGCGACAGCCCACGGCCTGACCGGTCGTGGGCTTTTTGTTGTTTCACGAGGGTGATTCGACCGCCCTAGGTGGAGCCAACGCGAAAGCAAGACGCAGGTGTTTTATGAGCCCGACGAGTGCCAAATCATTGAAAAGCAAAAGTGGACCCCAATCCAGCCCTGACCTGAGCCAGAGCATGCTCGGTTCTGAACTCCTGGTCGCATGCCTGGAGCGGGAAGGGGTGGACACGATCTTCGCCTATCCAGGCGGAGCGTCCATGGAATTCCATCAGGCCCTGACGCGATCGAAGAAAATCCGCACCATTCTACCGCGCCATGAACAAGGCGGCGTATTCGCGGCGGAAGGTTACGCCCGGGCCACTGGAAGGGCCGGCGTTTGCATGGCCACCAGTGGTCCTGGGGCGACGAATTTGGTCACGGGACTGGCGGATGCTTACATGGACTCGATCCCGGTGGTGGCCATCACGGGTCAGGTGCCGCAGTCGATGATTGGCAAGGGCGGGTTTCAGGAGACCGATTTCTTCGGCATGACCCTGCCGATCGTGAAGCACAGTTATCTCGTCACCGACGTGAACGACATTCCTCGCGTGATCAAGGAAGCGTTTCATGTGGCGGTGACAGGCCGTCCCGGACCCGTCGTGGTCGATGTGCCGAAGAACATTCAACAGCAGCGTGTGCAGGCCGTGTTTCCGAAGGAAGTGTCCCTTCGAGGCTATCGCCCTGAAGTGCAGGCGGATGATGACGTGTTGAACGAGATTCTTGGATTGATTTCCACCGCGGAGCGCCCGGTGCTCTACGTTGGGGGCGGGATCATCAGTGGCGAGGCGAGCGAGGCTTTGCGCAAGTTCGCTGAAGCCACGCAAATTCCGGTGACTTCGACCATCATGGGGGTGGGCTCCTTCCCCGAAACCCATCCACTCTCTCTCCGCTGGTTGGGCATGCACGGCGCGGCCTACGCGAACTGGGCCGTGAGCGGCGAGATGCAGGTGACGAAGAACGGCGACCAGGAGGTGGTGACTCAGACCGTGCCTGGAGCGGACTTGTTGCTCGCCTTTGGGGTGCGCTTCGACGACCGCGTGACCGGCAAGGTCGAGAAGTTTTGTGAGAAGGGGACGATCGTTCACATCGACATTGATGCCTCCGAGTTCAACAAGAACAGGAAGGTCCAGCTGGCGGTCCGGAGCGACATTCGCTACGCCCTGGAACGGCTCAACGCCATGCTGAAGAAGCGCCCGCTTACGAAGAAATTCACCGCGTGGCACAAGCAGATTGCGCATTGGAAGGAAAAGGCGCCGCTCGGTTACCGGGTGACGGAAGAGGTCCTGAAGTCTCAGCACATGCGGGACCATATGGAGGGCTGTGCGGACGAGGTCATTTTGCCTCAAATGGCCATTGCGATGCTTTACGAGTTGACCGGGGGGGAGGCGATTATCACCACCGGGGTGGGGCAGCATCAAATGTGGGCCGGTCAGTATTATCGTTACAAGTTTCCACGCCAGTTGCTGACCAGCGCGGGATTGGGCGCCATGGGATATGGATACCCCGCCGCTTTGGGGGCCAAGGTCGCATGTCCTGACCGGCAGGTCGTCGATATTGACGGCGACGGTTCCTTTTTGATGAACGTGCAGGAACTGGCGACCGCTCATATTGAGAAGATCGCCGCCAAAGCTCTGATTTTGAACAATCAGCACTTGGGCATGGTGGTGCAGTGGGAGGATCGTTTTTACAAGAGCAACCGGGGGCACACCTATCTCGGAGATCCGGAAAACATGAAGCAAATCTATCCGGACTACCTTGCCATCGCGCGTGGATTTAATGTTCCGTGTGAACGGGTGATGTTCAAGCGGGACCTCCGAGCCGCGATGACTCGGATGCTGGAGTCGAAGGAACCGTACCTTTTGGATGTCATTGTGCCCTACACCGAGCACGTGCTGCCGTTCATCCCGGCCGGGAGAACCGTGGGCCACATGATCTACTAGGGCCGCGCGAAGGCCCTTGCTGAAAGAACCGTGAACATCGGCCATTCCAATGCACGGGATTGATCCACCTGCGGGCGAGGACGGGCGGCGCTGTCCGCTCCAGAACCACAGGAGGAGTCACCGTGCATTCTTCCGCTTCATGGCGATCCTAGCCTGCTGGGTTGCGGGGTGGGAACAGAACGTTTGTGGCGCCGAAAGATTTTTCGATTTTGGACAAACTGCGGCCGGCAAGCTGCCTCCAGGGTTTCGTTCCACGCTCACCGGCAAAGGCAAAGTGCCGGAATGGAAAGTGGTGTTGGATGACGTGCCCGCTGAACTGGGAACCTTGGGCTCGACCCGGCCGAGGATGGTGCGGCGGGCCGTGTTGAGCCAGACCTTGCAGGATCCTACCGATGAGCGTTTTCCGCAGGCGATCTTTGATGAGGAACGCTTCACGGATTTCACTTTTTCCACCCGGTTCAAGTTGGTTCAAGGCGTGATGGAACAGATGGCGGGCATCGTGTTCCGCTGGCAGAACGAGAGCAACTTCTACGTCGTCCGCGCCAGCGGCCTGGGCAACAATGTGCGATTCTACAAAGTCGTGGATGGAGTCCGCAGCGATCCCATCGGTCCATCCTTGCCCATCCCGATCGAGGTGTGGCACGAGCTTTCCGTGAGTTGCTCGGGGAACAAGATTCGAGTGAGCTTCAACGGCAGGGAGATCATTCCGGAGATGTCCGACAACAGCTTCGCCCATGGCAAAGTTGGCTTTTGGACCAAGTCCGACTCCGTCAGTCATTTCCTGGACGCGAAGATTCTGTATGTGCCGGTTGAGATTCTGGCGAAGAAAATGGTCCAAGCCGCCCTCGATGAATACCCGAGAGTGATGAGTTTGAAGCTTTTTGGACGCCAACCCGGGGCGGAAGGCATTGTTTTGCTGGCGGCATCGGGAGACGCAGGACCGGCTGAATCCGGAGGCGCGGTGGAGGCCGATGTGCTGGCCAAGGGAGTGCCTTATTACGGCAAGACCGGAAACAAGGTGACGGTCACGATCCCGGTCCGGGATCGGAATGGGGACGCGGCGGCCGCGCTGCGCGTGGAAATGAAGGCTTTTCCGGGGCAAACTGAACAAAACGCGCTCGTTCGGGCCCTGCCGATCGCCCGGCACATGGAGAAGCAATTTCAGTCCGCCAAGGATTTGGTCGAGTAGGGGACTTCGAGGCGACTGGCCTGAATTGAAGCGTGCCGAGACGAGGAGTCGCCGGGCTCGGGACTGGCCCGGACGGGGAACTCAACTTCCGCGCCGCGCCCGCCGATAACTCTCCATGGGCGAGGTATTGAAACTCAATTTGGGATGCGGACAGAATCGGGTTCCCGGCTTTGTGAACGTGGACAAGTTTGGAACGCCGGATGTTCGTTGCGATCTGGAAGTTTTTCCGTGGCCTTGGGAGTCGAACTCGGTGAGCCAGGTCGTGCTCAACCACGTGCTCGAACACTTGGGGGAGTCCAGCACCACTTATATTGGGATATTCAAGGAACTCTACCGAGTGTGCGTGCATGAGGCCGAGGTGCAGATTCATGTGCCTCATCCCAGGCACGACGATTTTCTGAATGATCCGACCCACGTGCGGGCCGTGACCCCGGAGGGCATGGCGTTATTCTCTCAGTCCCTCAACCGTGACTGGGCAAGGAATGGAAACGCCAACTCACCCTTGGGCCTCTACCACGGCGTTGATTTCGAATTGACCCAGGTTCATTACGGACTCGATCCCGTCTGGATGGACAAGCTTCAATCGGGCCGGGCCAGCCGAGACGAGGTGATGGACGCGTTGCGCTCGGAGAACAACGTGGCCAAGGAGATCCAGATGAAGCTGCGGGTGGTGAAGTCGTCGGTATCGATGGCCCGGCGGGCGGCCTAGCCAGGAGAATTCATCCTGAGCTTGAATCCGCGGCCGTGCGCCGCGTGAGGGCACGCGGCCTACAATCGCGCCTGCCTCTGTGTTTGTAGCCCGGTGTCCTCACCGGGCGTCCCGTGCAAGAAATAGGCGGCCTAGGCATCTGGAGCGGCGGGGCGTTCGGAAGAATCCGCGCAGTTCCCGACCATGGTGGCGATGCCGCCGAGCCGGCTGCCAACGAGGGTTAAGACCTCGTCCATCGGATGGGCCAGAGCCGTGGAGCTGCTGCCGGCGAAGAGCAATCCGATCGCGCGTGGATTCGTTGCCGTGTTTTCGACCATGATGGACCCTGAATCCCCGTAATTCAAAAACCTGCTGCCCTTGTTGTTCATCACGATCAAACCCGTGAACCATTTGGTGAACGCCTGCCCGCCGGCGCATTCGTTCTCGTAGGCAATAGTGACGCTGGCGTTGAGCCCGACGATGGAGCTCGAGGTCAAGCCCGTGGTGCGTCCGCTCTTCTTGGCGCCTTGCCGGAGCGCGGGGGCGAGGGTGGCGGAGGACAGCGTGCCGATTTGCAAGATGGAGCCCGTGGCGCTGACCATGCCGGGCACGACTTGGGCGATTGAACAATCCACGTTGGCCGAGGGGAGGGCCGAAAGTTTGACCAGGGACGCCACGTTCAGGGCCGCGCTCGCGTTGCATGAAATGTCGATGAGCCCGGGGTGGATCACCGGATCTCCCGTGCCGGAAAATGTGCCGTTGCCTCCAGGAATGATGTCCGCTTCGAACACGTGGTAGTTGCTGAGAATGTAGGCCACGCCGTGAACTTGGATGAGGCCGCCCAGTGTTCCCCCGCAGCAAAAGCCGTTGGCCAAATCGTCGCGCCAGCCGCCAGACACTCCAAGTTGAATGGGCGGATTCTGTTTCGACTTGTGGCTGACGCCGACGCCACCTCCTCCACCGCCGCCACGGCCGGCGAACGCCCGAAACTTTTCGGTGACTTCAAGCCTCACGTTCATCCCTCCCATCCGCACGGGCACGGCTCCCGCGGCCGCGGCAAGCCCGGGATTCTCGCGATCGAGGTAAACGATGAGAACGATTTCGTTTGCCTCATCCGTTCCCACCGCGGTGCCCAGGACGGCAGGCTGGGCCATCAACTCCCGGGAGACCTTGTTTTGAACCGCAATCGCGGCTTGAATGGATGCGTGCGAAGCGTCCAGCGCCGCTCCGTTCGGAGCCGCGTTTGCCGGAGTGAATTCAACAGAGGCGATCCACGCCATGACCACGCACAACCAGGGAAGGAATCGGGGAGTCTTCATAAGCTTCTGATTCGGATGATGGACTCCCTAATCTTGGAGCACAGGGTGGGTGACGACAACGCCGCAAAGAGCACCATGGGCCGGGAGGCTAATGGCCAGGGAGAGTTCCAGAAAATGGCCCTCTCCAACCGGGGGTTGATGCGTCGTCCTGGAAACGGCGTTTCGGACTTGCGGGTGTCCCTGCACAGGGGGGGCGACAATCCTGATTCTCCTCGAGCCGACCGAAAGCCTGTTTTCATCCGGGCGATTCGTGGGATTCGTGGGTAAACGACTCCCTTATCCGTGGATTTCCGTGCAACCACAGGTTGTCGGTGATACGCGAGGCGTTCACGCCGCCTCAGGGCGTGTCTTCAACGGGGCAGGGCAGGTTCAACGGGCGAGGGTGCTGCCAGAAGCGAAGGCCTCCTCCCAGGGCGGGTCCTGGAGCGGGAGGAGATCGCCGCGGCAGGTTGGCGCGAGCGGAAGCGCCGTGAACGGCGCGCCCCGACAACTTGCGGGTGCGCCGGGATGCCGTGCATCCCGATGTTGTTGGTAGGGCGGGCCTGTCCCAGCCCGCCGCCCACTGGATGCAAAACATCATGCTCCGGCGGCGCGCCGGGACGGACGCGCCCTACCTGCATCACCGGCAACATCGGGATGCACCGGCCGGGATGAGGGCGGGGCCCAAATCCACGGGTAAGCCTGGGTGCATGGAAATCTCTGATTTTTCCTGTCAGGAAAACTGCATGAAATCTTCAGGGAAACGCTAGGTCGGCCACCCAAGCTCGCGGAAGTGTCCTCCCGCGGGGCAGAAGCTTCGTGTTCTCACAGTCGGACCGCTTCACGACAAAAGGCCGCTCTCGCCCGGATGGGCGTGGCGACCTGATTGGATGGGGAGCGATCCTACTTGAAGGCCGTGGCCTGCGTCGGCAACTCGAACACTTCCCCAATCTTCAAAATCCGTGCGATCACCTCCTTGCTCGCGC
>VHDF01000103.1 GCA_016871495.1 Verrucomicrobiota bacterium
ATGGGCGCCGCCCGCCCCGTCTCCATCCGCTGCCCGATCCGCTCCAGGGTGCGGCCTTCGTAAACGTCTCGGACCGAGAGCGTCGATCGAGCATCCCAGTGACGAACCCTCGAGACCAAAAGGGCCGCGGTCATGGAATCTCCACCCCAATCGAGGAAGAAATCATCCGATGCGGAAACGCCGTCCTTCGCGGGAAGAACTTCCGCCAGGGCACGCGCGAGCAGACATTCCTGAGGAGTGCGAGGCTCCCTCCGATCGCGTCGGGCCGAATCGACGGTTCCCGTCAACACGGGCAGGGACTTGCGCAGCATCTTGCCGCCGATCGAACGGGGCAAGACATGGGCCAGCCCGAAACGCCTTGGAATCATGTAAGCGGGCAGCACGCGGCCCAGCGCAGCTTTGAGCCCCTCGAAATCGGGAGGATTTGCCGCGTCCGACGGAATCACATGCGCCTCCAGGTAATCTCCCGACCGGTCCTGGCGAACGGTGCAGGCGGCCTCCATCACGCCAGGGCACTCCGCCAGTTTCGCTTCGATGGCCTCCAATTCAATTCGGTAGCCCCGGATCTTCACCTGGTCGTCCAAACGACCTAAACAGGTGAAACGGCCTTCCGAATCAACTCTCGCCAAATCCCCGGTGCGATAGATGCGACCCAGACCCGCGAGGGTGGGAAACTTCTCCGCCGTGAGCTCGGGCAAGCCTCGATATCCGCGCGCCAATCCGATCCCTGCCAAACACAGTTCGCCCGGCTGCCCCGGAGCAACTTCTCGAAACGTGTCGTCCAACAACACCGCGCGCAAACCCGGAATGGGTCGTCCAATCAGGACCGGCGCACCCGGAGTCACCTCCGCCCGGAGCGAAGTCACCGAACATTCGGTCGGACCGTAGCCGTTGACCATGCGGCGGCCGCGCGACCAGCGGGCAGCAACATCCGGGGGAAGCATCTCGCCGCCGACATAAAGCAAGCGCAGATCAGGCAAAGCCCGATCAGGCTCCGCGCAAGCCATGGCGCGAAGCATGGTCGGCGGCGGACACAGCACCGTCACCCGTTCACGATGGAGCCACTCGACGAGGTCAGGCCCCAGCCGGACCGTCTCGTCGTCAAGGACGACGAGCGTGGCTCCAGAAGCCCATGCCAGCCAGATCTCCTCAACGGAAGAATCGTACGCCGAGGACGAGCTTTGGCCGACACGATCCTGCGGGCCAAGTTGAAAGGCCTCCAAATCCGAAGCCACGAGGTTGGCAATTCCGCCATGCTCGATCATCACCCCTTTGGGTTTGCCGGTCGTTCCGGAAGTGTAAATGAGATAGGCGAGGTCGCTGGGACGGGGAAGGCCGGCCCGCGACCGTCCCGAACCGAGCATGGAGATTCGGGATGGCGGAGCCACCGAAAGCGAGGCATTCAAGTCCTGCCAGCCCGTGATCTCTTCCGGAATCGGGGCTCCGTTCGCTGCGCTCGCCCCTGATCTCGACGGAGAAGATCCGTGGCGATCCGGAGGGTGCGATGGGTGCAGGGCGCCTCCCGTCCAGAGGAGCCGAGTGTGGGCCGGAACGGCCTCAAGAGGTTGGGAGCATGAAGCCGGATGGGTGATCAGTGCGGCCGCCCCGGCATCCACCAAAATGTCTCGGACTTGCAGACTCGGGAAAGCCGGATCGATGCAAGTATAGGCCGCTCCGAGGGAAAGGACCGCGAGTTGAACAGCGTAAAGATCGGGATCGGTCCTCGCCAACAACAGGGCGAATACAGTTTCGCCGTTCGCCAAGGGACTGAGGCGCTTGGCCCAACCCTCAGCGGCCTGGCCCAGTTCGCGATAACTCAGGACCACGCGCCCGGCACGTCCCTCCCCCGGCGGAATGTCCACCGCGGGCAGGTCCGGAAATCGGGCCGCCGTCCGGTAAAAAAAATCCGGCAAGACCTGCGGTGGCGTCGCGTGGTTCACGCGGTCGGCTCAAGAGGTAGGTCCACGAAAAAGTGCATGGGTCAGGTGGGGAGAAAGCCATGGGCCCAGCCGGTCACGCTCCTTCTTTTCGAGATGACGATAACCGCGAATCCAACCCAGGCAGGACGGAGCACCACAGGAGCATGAGAAGGGTTCGGACAACTCGAATTCGGTCGTGTTGTAATTGAAAGTAATCGGGTCGCCGCGTTCGATGGGCTCGCAGCAAACCAGCCTTGGATGGCTGAACCAGGCATTGGGCTCGCAACTATGATTCAGAAATCGCCAGCCCGCCGGATCCGCGGGAGCGGGTTCCCGCTCCAGCGACAAAGGTTCGAGATGTTCCGAAGGGCCGATCTGAATTGAGAATCGCGTGGCGCGGGGGCGGATCAAGCCTTGAACCTCGAGAATCATTTCGCCGGGTTGGAAGGCCTTCATGGCCACCACCCCGTAACCGCGAGCCCGACGTTGAACGGAGTAGAAGCTCGAGGCGGTGACCGGCCCGCTGTGAATGAGCATGGCGTCGAGGTTTGCCCACCCTGGAAGAGAGAATCAATCTTGAAAGGATCGAGCCCATCCCGCTCGCAAGAAAGATCGAGGGCACGCTTCGAGAGGTCAGACCGAAGGAAAAGGGATCTCACGGAGCCACGAAGCTGCGGAAATGCGGCGGCACGCTCGAACCGGCAACCCTCTGAGCGAAACGGGTTCCGGAGAGCATCCTTAAAAAGGGCAGGTGCCGGGAACGAATCCGGCGTCCCTGGCTTTTGCCGAGACCGGGGAGTCAACGCATCTCGTGATACGCGCTCAACCCGTACCGTGTCGCGACTTGTTGCTCTGCGCCCGCGTCATCTTCGGCATTCGGCTCGAACCGAGCCCAGGATACGGACCACGCTTGCTCCGCCCGGCGCCGCATGGACTCTTCCCAATCCTGCCGGGCCAAGCCCTCGGGCGGACGAATCGAGCCTTGAATGAGCAAGCCGGATTTGTTCCGCCGCTGCGCCGCGCCGGCCAGCTTTGTCCCCAAGCGCAGCACATCGAATTTTTCGTGTCCGGCGAAGCATTGGCCGGGGGCTTCCTTCCGGCAGCAATCCGCCAAGGTCACGGGCCATCCAACCGACGAAAAAGCGCCGGCAATCCAGCCATGGATTCGTTGATAGCTTTCGACGGCCGTCAGGGCGTGCCATGGGTGGCCGGGCGGGATGGCCAGCGCGTAGGTCCAGTCGCCGTCGTGCCTCACCAGCCCTCCGCCGGTGGGGCGGCGCAACAAGGGACGAAGCTCGGTGATTCGGGCGATCTCCGCGTAGCGCTGGAAATAGCCGAATGTCGCCGCGGGTTGTCGCCATCGATACGAGCGAAACACCGGGATGCCGCGCGCCGCCGCCGAGGATAACAACCAGGCATCCCACGCCATGTTGCGCGGGGGATCTTCCGGCGGAGAATTCCAAAAGGCCCAAACTTCAGGCATGGGCGGATTTCCGGCCCAAAGGGCAATGCACGAGGATTTCGCACTGCTCGCATTGGGGATGGCGGGCGGGACACCGCCGGCGTCCGTGCCAAATGAGCCAATGGCTCAGGAGGGTCCAGTGTTCGCGCGGTGCCAGCGTCATGAGGTCCTTCTCGATTTTCAGCGGATCTTTCTCCCGGCTGAGCTCGAGCCTGTCGGACAACCGGGCGACGTGAGTGTCCACCACCACGCCTTCATTCAGGCCGAAGGCGTTGCCCAATACCACATTCGCGGTCTTGCGGCCCACGCCCGCCAAGGCGATCAACGATTCGATCTTGTTTGGCACTTCGCCCCCGTGCAACTCGACGAGGGTGGCGCAGGCGGAACGAATGTTTTTGGCTTTGCTGCGGTAGAGCCCAATCCGCTTGATGTCCCCTTCCAAAACTTCTTGGGGAGCGCGGGCGTAGTCGGCGGCGCTTCGGTATTTTTGAAACAGCGCGGGTGTGACCTGATTCACCAGTTTGTCCGTGCATTGAGCGGAGAGAATCGTCGCGACCAGCAATTCGAGTGGATTCGAATACAGCAGTTCGCAGTGGGCATCGGGATAAGCGCGACGAAGGCCCTCGAAGATCAGTGCCGCGCGGGTTTTCCGCGCGGCTGGGGATTCGCGCGCCATGGCGGGCCGTTAGGACCAGGATTCCGCCGTCGAGTGAGGCCCGGTTTCACCGGCATAGGGCACGCCCTCGGCGTCTTCGGGATACTCGAACACCTTCCCTTCGAAATTCTGCAACCGCACGCGCTCCGTGCTTTGCTCGAGAACGTAGTCGGGATTGACGGGAACTTTTCCACCTCCGCCTGGCGCGTCGATCACGTATTGCGGCACGGCATACCCCGTCGTGTGCCCTCGGAGCTGCCTCATGATGTCGATTCCTTGGCGGACACTGGACCGCAGATGCGACGAGCCCGCGATGAGGTCGCATTGATAGACGTAATACGGCCGCACCCGGCACATGAGCAGTTTCTGCACATGCGCTTTCATCACCACCGGATCGTCATTCACATGGCGGAGCAGCACGGATTGATTGCCGAGAGGGATGCCGACATCCGCCAGCCTGGCGAGGGCCTCGCGCACTTCGGTGGTGAGTTCCCGCGGATGGTTGGAGTGAAGGCTGATGAACAAAGGGTGGAACTGCCTGAGCAGTTCGCACAATTCAGCCGTAATGCGTTGAGGCAGGAAGATGGGAATGCGCGTCCCGATGCGCAGAAATTCGACATGCGGGATGGCGCGCAATTTGCCGAGCAAATACTCGAGCTTTTCCTCGGTGAAGAGGAGCGGGTCGCCTCCGCTCAACAGCACGTCACGGATCGTGGGGGTTCGCGCGATATAATCGATTTGCCGGTCGAACTCCGGATGAAAATCATAGCCGCTGGCGTTGCTGACCAGCCGGGATCGCGTGCAGTAACGGCAATAGGCGGCGCAGCGGTCCGTCACCAGAAACAGAACGCGATCCGGATACCGATGCACCAGTCCAGGCACGGGCGAGTGCGCGTCTTCCCCGCAGGGATCGGTCATTTCCCAGGGCGCAGTTTGGGTTTCCTCAAGGCGGGGAATGACCTGCCGCCGGATGGGACACAGTTCGTCAGCCTGATGGATGAGATTGAAAAAGTAGGGGGTGATCGCCATGGCCAGCTTGGAATTGGCGAGCACCGTTCCCGCCCTCTCCTCCGGAGTGAGCGCGGGCATGAGCTTTTCCAATTGCTCCAGCGTGGTGATGCGATGTCGCAATTGCCATTTCCAGTCCTGCCAGTCCTTGTCGGCAATCTGCGGCCAAAAGCCGCGCCCGGCGCTGTGGAACTGTTTGAGGGAGGCCAAATGTTCGGCGGAGGAGCCGCCTCGGGGCTCCGCCGATGCTGCATCGGTTGGCATTGCTGCGGCCAACTATAGGTGTGAGCCGTCCTCTGTCAAGGGAGCCACCCGGCCCCCAAGACCGCGGGTAAGGGATGCTCATTCCAGGGAAAGCCCCCGGATGGAGTGGATTTCACGGAAAAGACCCGAGAGCTCTGGCTCCACAGAACCCACTGAGTTTTCACGCGATTGGGTTGTTCATGATGAGGCGGCGTGAACGACGCGCTCCAGGCGCTCTTGCGGATGTTCCGCGCTGCCAGCAAACGAAGAAAATGCCTTGGATTTCATCTCGTTCAGTGGAACACTCGCGTTTCACTACCCCGAACCGATCGTCCCGCACGGATTATCATGAAAACGCCTCCTCCATCCCGCGCGTCCCGCGCGTTCACCTTGATCGAACTCTTGGTGGTGATTGCCATCATCGCCATTCTCGCCGGCATGCTCCTGCCCGCGCTTTCCAACGCCAAGTCCAAGGCGAACAAAACCCTTTGTACCAGCAATGAAAAGCAATGGGGCGTCGCACTGGCCATGTACGCAGCCGACTTCAACAACAGCTTCCCCGACAATCGGGACGGATTTGACCTGAGCTGGATGGGGCTCAACATGATCGCGTTCTGGGAGAATTACCTCATCAGGTCGGAACGCCCAAAGGACGGCAAGGACAAGAAGGCGAAGAATCACGTCATTTTCTGCCCCACCGACCAGTGGCACCGGCAAGCGGATACCTGGCGCGCAGGTCAAACCGGGGCCGAAAGAAGTCCGATCCTCACCGGCTATTTTTATCTCCCTGGCCGGGCTCCCGGCGGCTGGCCGTACCAATCCGAAGGGCTTCAGGAATGGCACTACCGGAAGAAAATGGGAGGAATCTACAGCGGCGCTCCCGTGCTGATCGATCGTATGCAAGGCGTCGGATCGCGCACCACGAACATGTATGATACCAGGCTGGTTTGGTTTGTGGATGACGGCGGCAAGCGATGGAAATCCGGGAACCATTGGGAAGGTCCTCGCGGCGCGCCCACCGGCGGCAATTTCTTGTTCGAGGACGGCCACGTCGAGTGGCGGAACGGCAAGACTGTAGGCTTGGGCTCATGGGCAGGAAACTGGCAGTGCTTCTACAAGATCAACGTGCCGGAACAATAAACCGCGCCAAGCCTATTCCCGTTTCCATGTTCTCCTTCCTCCTCGTCCCAGGACTCGTGGCGATGACGGCGCTGGCGGACTGGCCGCAGTGGCGCGGGGTCGGCCGGGATGGCCACGCCACATCCGTCGGATGGGAACCCTCGACTTTGCCCAAGGAAGCCAAAGCCGTATGGAAGGTGCGGGTCGGTCCGGGGCACTCATCGCCGATCGTGTTCGGAAACCGCGTGGTTTATCTCGACGAATCCGAAGGCCAGGAATTCGTGCATTGCCTCGATCGAAACTCCGGCCGTTCTCTCTGGAAATCGGCGCTCTCCTCAAGCTACCAGGACGAATGGGGCGCCGGCCCGCGCTCCACGCCCTTCGTGGATGCCGACCGCGTTTATGCCCAATCCTGCAATGGCGAATTTCGCTGTTTGAGTTTGGAACAGGGAAGAACGATTTGGCGGGTGAATTTTGAGGATTTCGGCGTCAAATTCCTCGGCAGCAAAGCGCAGGAGGGCACGGCCAGCCGGCGCGGCAACACCGGCTCGGGCTTGATCGACGGCCCCCGCGTCATTGTGCCGGTGGGCAGCACGAGCCAGGGAACCCTCTTCTGCTTCGACAAGTTGACGGGCAAAGTTCTGTGGAAAGCCCTGCGGGATGAAGCCGCCTATTCCTCCCCCGTTCTCGCTTCCCCCGGCGGCATTCGCCAGGTCATCCATCTCACCGCCGAGGGCTTGGCGGGAGTGCACGCCGAAACGGGCGAGGCGCTCTGGCAGGTTCCCTTGAAGACGGCCGCCAAGCGGCACGCCGCCACCCCCGTTGTTTATGGGAACAAGATTCTCGTGAACTCCTACTCGATCGGAGTCGTGTGCATCGAACTCGCACCCCGCTCCGGCAAAATGGACGCGACCATCGCCTGGCAATTGAAGGACCAGAAAATCAACATCGCCTCCCCCGTCCTGGTCGGGCAGCACCTCTACTCCCAAGGGGCCAACAAAGACTTCGTTTGCGTGGACGTGGCGGCGGGCGCCTTGAAATGGGCTCAAGCCGGATTCGGCCTTGGGGGCAAGAAGGATTACTCTTCCACCATCGCTCTTGGACGCCGTTTGTTGGTCCTGACCGAGGATGGCCAGTTGTTGTTATTGGACGCCAATCCCGATCAATTCCGGGAGTTGGCGAGACTGCAAGTGTGCGGGAACACCTGGAGCCATCCCGCCTACGCTGGGGGACGGTTGTATGTTCGCGACGGGCGCGAACTCGCCTGCTTCGACTTGAGGGGCACCCCTTGAGCAGGTTCGTTTCCTGGATCCCGAGGGGGTCGCGTTGGGCGGCACTCGCCAGCCTGGGCTGGTTTTGGCTGACACCGATGAGTGCCGAAGACCTTCCCGCGATTCAGAAAGCCATTCGCAAGCGATTTCCCGAAGTCCGCCAATTATCCACGCGCGACCTGGCGGCGTGGCTGGGGGACGATGCTCGTCGGCCTCCCTTGATCGTGGATGTGCGGGCCATGGTGGAATTCAAGGTGAGCCATCTTCAACACGCGAAGCACTGGGAAAGCGCCGAAGCGATTCGCGACGCCGCCCCCTCACGCGAGACGCCCATCGTGGTGTATTGTTCGGTAGGTTACCGATCGTCGGCCGTTGCGGAAAAGCTGATGCGATGGGGATTCAGCCAGGTCTGGAATCTCGACGGTTCCCTCTTCGCCTGGGCCAATGAAGGCCGTCCCGTTTATCGAGGTCGTGAACGCGTCACGGTGGTGCATCCCTATGACAGCCACTGGGGAAAAATGCTGAACTCCGAGAGGCATCCCACCGCGAAACCCGAATCAAGCCGCTGAAGCCAACCCGGCGGTTTGTTCAGCCTCCCGACTAACTTGATGCTCAAGTTACTCACCATTCCGCCCTCGGCGCCCATGGAGATCCCTCACGGCCGCGCTCCCGCTCGACTCCCCGAGTCACCGCGAGCCACGAGGCTCAGTTGGTGGAGGCGACGCGGAGCAATACCGGGCGTGAGGTTTGCCGTCCTGCCTGATTCTCGACCGCAAAGCACAGCCGCTCCTGTGGAGCAACCCAACGAGCGGCATGGAGAAAGATTTCCCGCTCGTGCTCACCCCTGGGCATCAGCACCCCGTTCAAGCCAATGTTGTCCACGATCACACCGTGTGGGAGGTTCCCCACATTGAAGGTGATCAAGTCGTCGTGGCCACTGCGGGAAACTCTCAGCATCGCGGGAATGATTTGTCCGGGGCGAATCACGAGCACCTCCGGTTCCAAGGATTCTTGAGCGGAAGCCGCGCTTTTTTCGACCGCCTCCAGACGCACAAAAAGTTTCGGAGCCTCTTTCACTTCCACGCGAATCAGAGACGGCACGTTCTTCTCGATTCTGACGCCGCCGAAAGACGCGCTGGCCCGGGCCGTGAGTGAAAAACCGGAACTCTCGATTTTGGCCTTCTCGGTCACAAAGACCACCCCGGATGCCGTCATGTGTCCGGCCTGGATCAGGAGCGGACTGGAAATCCGAACCCCCTCCGGTTGCCCCTCCAAATCGATCTGAATTTCCCCCTCGAATCCATCCCGGCGCTCCGCGGTATAAGTAAACGATTGGCCGCTTCCGCGGGCCACTTGGAGTTTCGTCTCGTTGAGGGTGAGCGCAAAATCCGGCTTGGGCTCCCGCACCTCCAGTCGATAGGCGAAGCGATCTCCAAATCCCCCGCGGCTTTCCGTCACCCGCACCAGAAAGGAGCCGGACCGGGGAGCCCGAAAAAAGAGCTTCGCATCGGCGCCGAACTTGCGATCCGCGTCGTCGTCATTGGCGTAGGTCAACGTGAAGGAAGGAAGGCCGTTGGCGGCGGGGGGGGTGCCCGGCGGGTGCGGTTCGACGATGTAACCCACCTCCTCGATCGGATGGGCCATGGCGGAGGTGTCGAAGTAGCCCTTGCGCTTGCCATTCCGACTGTAAAAAGCCATTTCGGAATCGGGACCTTGCGGCATGCGGAACAGTTTCACGACCTCTCCTCGCAAATACAGGAACTGGTTCAGTTCCATTTCCTCGTAATGGTCGAGGCGCGCTCCACCGGAGTTGGAATCAATCGGGCGGAAATTGATGGCCGTGTTGCGCATGGCCTGCAATCGCACTCGTTGCACGGGTCGTCCGTCGGGCCAGAGAATTTCAACCCGGGTATCGGCTTGAGTGCCCCACCTTGTGGCGGTCGTCTCGATGACAAAATCCTGCCCCTCGGACGCCGCGAACGAAAAATAATCCGCATCTGTGGCACTACCCATGCGACCACTCACCGCTTCTCCCGGCGCCAAGATTTGCGCGGTGGTGGGAGTGTCGTTCGATTCGCGTTCGATGATCTCGGTAAAAGCCGTGCGAGGCACCTTGACCGGCTGTCGGAGGCGGAATGATTTCGAATCCAGATTGAGTTCCGTCTCGTTCGCTTCGGTCGATTCCAAACGCACCGGGCGCGCCTTGCGCACCAAATATCCCTCCAAGCGCACCTCCTGCCCGCCTTGGCGATGCGCGGCTAATGGAAATACACCGGTGACCATCCCGCGAGTGGAAAGCGTAACCCGATAATCGTGCTCGGTTGATCCTGCCGCCATCCGGTCGCGGAGGCGAAGCCGGTAGCGGCCGGAGGTTGCAGGCTCGAACTCAAGAATCGGTTCCGCGCTGTCACCTCCGCGGCTTTCAGCAACCACGCGTCCCTTCGGATCAATCACCGCGATGGATGGCGACCCTTTCCCGCCAAGGGAAGAGCTTCTCAAATCCACCACCAGGCCTTGCCCGGCCCGCGCCTCGAATTCGATTTCGTCCAAATCTCCCGCCGGATCCAACTTGCCCCAAAAACTTGAATCCACCTTCATCGACAGCGCGTTGGTTCCTTCGAAACGCTGAGGGACGTCATCGATGTAAATCGGCTTCCGCCCTGAATCACCGCCCTCCCAAACCGCCCAAATCTCCACCGGTCCGAGGGGCGCGTCCGCCTCCGCAGTCCAAACGACAGTCAACTCGGTTTCCGATCGGGTTGCCCCCTCCTCCAGGCGCACCTTGACCTTGGGTGACGCCGACTTCAGTTCTCTGACTTGGCCAAGGTTCTTGCCCACAAGGATTCCGGACCCACTCGTTCCCGCGTGAAGTCCGCGCGACTCGATCCGAGTCAGTTCAGGCTGGGCGGGCGGGGACGCGCTCTTGCCCGTGGTCGCTTCGTAATAGCCGATCGAACCGTCCAAACGACCCACAGCCAGGATGTTGTTCTTCAAGAAGGCCAGTGCGGATGGCCAATCCGGCTGCCGTTCCAATGCGGTGGTTTCTTTCAGGCTCGAGGTCTCCCAAATCTTCACCGTCCCATCGTCCGCGCCGCTGGCCAGCCGGTTTCCGTCCTCCGACAATGCCAGTTTGAGCACCGCGCCTTCATGCGCATAGCGAGCCTCCAGCAAGGGATTCGTCGTCTCCGCGGCGGAAGGGCTGATCTGATAAACCCGGATTCGGTTGTCCGCTCCAGCCGTCCACAGCCGCTGTCCATCCCTGGAAAACACCGCGGCATAAACCTCCCGCGACGATTGCGAAAGAGTATCCCGCCTCAGTCCCGCTTCCGCATCCCAAAGCTTGACGGTCCGATCGAGGCTCGCGCTGGCCAAGAGGCGGCCATCCGCGCGGAAAGCCAGATCGAAAATCGCGCCGTTATGCACGGCGAGCGTATGCTTCGCCACTCGCCGGTCTGGATCCCAGAGGACGATGCTCTGGTCGTAGCTTCCGGACGCCAAAATGGAACCGGCAGCATTCAAGGCCAGCGCGTAGATCGCATCGCGATGACCTTCGTAAAGATGTTGCAACTGTCCGTCCGCAGTCTTCCACACACGGATTTCCCCGAATTGCCCCGGGCGTCCAGACGCGGCGTAAAGCAGCGATCCATCGGCATTGAACACCAGCGACGTCACGTCGCCCCGGTGGCCTTCCAGCGTTCTTTGGATCGACCGATCTTTCCCGTCCCAAAGCTCGACTTTCCCATGCCGCCCCACCGCGAGCCGTTGAGGGCCGGAGGCGTAAGCCATGCTGAAAACAGAGGGCTTGGGCTGGCTTCGCACGGGCACCTTGGGAACGCTCAATTCCGCAACAACCGCTTTGGCGGGCGGCTTGGCACCCCCATCAATCCAGGATTTGAAGAGCGCGATTTGGGCGGAGCTTAGCTTCTCCTTGCGCCCGGGAGGCATGACGATCTTCTTCCCCTTCTTCTCGGCGCGGCCTTCCAATGTCTGGACCAAAAGGCTCTCCGCGCTTTGGCCCGGTCGGACGGCCGGACCGCTCTCGCCTCCCTTCAACAAGGCATCACGCGAATCCACGACCAGGGATCCATCAGCATCCTTGCCGGTATGACATTCGGCGCAGTGCTGCGTGAGGATCGGCATGAGTTCGGCGAAATCCACCGCATCCGCGGAGCGCACCCCACCGGCGGCCGCGAGAAAACACCACAACCCCAAAATTCCGAAGGCCGATTTCAATGGTTGAATAAGAATTCTTTGCTGTTCAGCAGAGCCCACAACAGATCCTCCACCGCCGTCGTCCGACCGTCTTCGCCCGCCTCCTCGATCAGCTTCAGGAGGCGGTCCCGTTCTTCCATGGCCGGCGGGCGGCTCAGCGCGCTGAGATACGCCTCCTCCACGATGTCACCAGGAGCTTTCTTTTCGCGAATCCACTGGCGGACGCGGCCCTTTTCCGAGGCAATCTTCGCGTTCAAGGTCCCCCCATTGGCCAAGTGCAACACCTGGGCCACATTGGACTCCGAAGTGCGCTCGCACTCGCAGGTCCGCTCCCGCTCGGGCCGGCCGAACGTTTTCAGGAAATACGAATCCACATTCGCGTCGGGCAGTTGCAGGGCTCTCCAACCCGCGGGATACCCGGAAAACTCCGTGGGTTGCCCCGTCACTTGAGAAACGGCATCCAGGAGCACCTCCGCCATCATGCGCTTGGGGTAGTAGCGCGAGTGGTATTTCGAATCCCCGGCGTTGGCGGCCATGGCCTGGCTGGATCGTTGATAGGTCTCGGATTGCAGAATGGAACGGATCAACGCTCTCAAATCGAATTTCGACTTTGCGAGGTGCCCGGCCAAGGCATCCATCAGCCCCGGATTGGAAGGCGGATTGGTGGCACGCAAGTCGTCCACGTTCATCACCAAACCCACGCCAAAGAAATTGGCCCACACGCGATTCACGATGGCCTTGGCAAAATAAGGATTCCCAGGGGCGACCAACCAATCGGCCAGGTGTGAGCGCCGATCCTGCGCGCGGGCGTCCGCCATCGGCTCGCCGTCCAGCGGCGCGGGCGTCAAAGCCTTGCCGGTGAGCGGCTGGATCACCTCCCCTTCGGCGGCCTCGAAGACGACAGCCTCGCCGTCCGCTGTCCCCACCTTGGCTCTGACGCGGGCAAACAAATTCGCAAACTGAAAATACTGGTCGTTCGTCCATTTCTCCATCGGATGATTGTGACAGCGGGCGCAATTGATGGACATGCCGAGAAAGGCCAGAGACGTGTTCTCCGCCATCAACCGCGGATCCTCGTGCATCACGAAGAAGTTGGCCGCCCCGTGGTCGAGGGTGCTGCCCCGCGAAGTCACCAATTCCCGGACAAGCTTGTCCCAAGGCGTGTTCCGCTCCACGTGATGCCGCAGCCACCGATAAAACGACCACATCGCGGCGCCCTTGAGCTTCCGGCTCTGCACCAGCAAGAGGTCGGACCACTTGTAGGTCCAGTAATCCACGAATTCGGGCCGGTCGAAAATCCGCTCGATCAAGCGATCACGTTTGTCGGCACGGCGATCCTTCAGGAATTCCCGGGCTTCGTCGGCGGAGGGTAGCACCCCTAAGGTATCGAGATAGACCCGCCGGATGAACTCGCTGTCCGAACACCGGGGCGACGGCGGCAAGTTCAAACTCTCCAACTGCGCCAGAACCTGTTCATCCACAAAATTGCGCCGTGAGGCCTTGGCCAGCGAACCCTTGGGTACGGCGTTGGTGTAAGGCGCCGCCACCGACGCCAGGGCAATCCGGCTCAGATACCAGGCGGTAATGGCGGATTCGCCAGACCCCACGATGCTGACCCGCCCGTGTTCATCGACCTGGGCGACCGCACCGTTCGCCGCGGTGAATTTCGCCCAATGAGTCACGTCTTCCACACGCCCATCGTTGAAATGAGCCATGACGAGAAACTGCTGCTGATCTCCCACCCGCAAGCGGACGCGGTCCGGCATCACCTCGATACGTTCGATGCGGGGATCTTTCGCGGAAGGGCCCGGGGCTCCTTGGGCGATCCAACCCGACAACACCCGGTACTCGATGGAATCCGGCGCGAATCTTACCCCGCCCTTGTGCGGAACGGCGCCCGTGGCCTTGAGTAACAACAAACTTCTCCCGGGATCGGACGGCACGACGCGGCGTCCGCTGGCGTGCCTCGTGATGGACCGAAAATCTCCCTCGTCATCGTAGCCCCGCAAGGAAAGCCGGAAGTTGTTCTGCCCCGCGGCGGCGCCATGGCAGGCGCCGGAACTGCAACCCGCCCGCGCCAGCACCGGCTGCACATGATTGCGGAAGCTCCAGCCCGATTCCTGATCGAAGCCCGTCACGGAAATCTCCACACTCGCCGTGTCGCGCCCGTCCTCAACCCGCAAGGTCGCCCGTCCGTTCGACACCGGATGGAGAAAGTCATTCTCAAGACGAACCGCCCCGCCCTCCACCCGGACCACCGCGTTGGTCACAAGCCCCGCAGCGCGCCCTTCGACCATTCGTTCCACCACGAACTGTTGGCGGGCCCCCGGACCGCTCAGATCAACCCGGGGGGGATAAACCGCGATCGATTCGCGGGCGGCCCAGGCGCTCGAGCCTAACGCCAGCATCAAGGCACCCAGCCAAGCAATTCGCGGCAACAGCATGGAAAGAGCAGGCTAGGCGAACAACTCTCGAATCGGCTGCGTGCCAAAATCGACGAGCGGGAAAGGCCTCGCTTGCGGGCCCGGCAGATGCGCGTCGAGTTCCAGCCCCAGACTGTGAGCCACCGTGGCAATGATTTCACTGGGCTTGACCGGACGCTCCACAGGATAAGCGCCGATATCGTCGCTGCGACCCACGACGCGGCCTCCCTTCACGCCACCGCCCGCGAAATACACGGTCCAGCACTGCGGCCAGTGATCGCGGCCGCCCGCCGGATTGATTTTGGGCGTGCGTCCGAATTCCGCCAAGTTGCAAACCAGCGTCCGGTCCAGCAATCCGCGCTGGCTCAGATCCTCGATCAACGCGCTGTAACCCTGATCATACATGGGGGCGACGATGTCGCGCATGCCCGCGATCGAGGTGAAAGGTTTCGAGCCGTGGATGTCCCAAGTAATCTCGTCGAACACCGTGATGAAAGTGTTGATCGTGACGAAGCGCACTCCCGCCTCGACGAGCCGGCGAGCCAGCAAACAGCTTTGTCCAAATCGCGTCAGGCCATAACGCTCCCGCACCTTCTCCGGCTCCTTCGTCAGATCGAAAGCGTCCCTCGCCTTCGCGCTGGTCATGAGGCGGTAAGCCGACTCGAAGTTCGCGTCCATCAACTGCGCCTGCGGGCTGGCTTCGAATTTCCTCACCGTGTCGTCCACCACGGCGCGCAACTTTCGGCGGCGTTCCAGGCGCGCCTCGCCAATTTCGGCCGGGGGCGCCAAATCCGGCACTTTGAATTCCTTCTTGGATGGATCGGAATTCAGGATGAACGGATCGTGGGCTTTGCCCAGGAACCCGGCATCCTGGCCATGCGGCAAACCTCCCCCCGTGCTGCCCATCGTTTCGGGCAGGATGATGTGCGCGGGCAGTTCCGAGCGCCGCCCGCGCAGGAATTCCAGCGCGGAACCAATGTGCGGCGTGTTGATGCCGCCGCTGAACAAACGGCCCGTCTGCATCATTTGATGGCCGGTGTCATGCACCGCCGCCGCCGTGTGATAACAGCTGCGCACGAGCGAGAACTTGTCCGCCACTTGGGCATGCCGTGGAAAAATCTCCGAAATCTCGAACGCGTCGGACTTCGTGCGAATCGGCTTGAACGGACCCCGAATCTCGCGGGGCGCGTCCGGCTTCAGATCGAAGGTGTCGAGCTGGCTGGGCGCGCCCAGATTGAAAATCATGATCGCGGAGCGATCGTCATGCGCCGGACTGGTGCCCGCGGCCCGGGCTTGCAATGCATTGAGGAGCGGCAGCGAAAGACCGAAGGCGCCCAGGGTGCCGATTTGCAGGAAATCACGGCGGCGCACCCCGTCGCACGTGGTGATGGAACCTTGGCCCGAAACCTTTAGCATAGGCGGACTGGAAACATGGTGAATTCTGAGACAAGTCTTATCCGGGAAACGATGCCAAGACAATCCGATTCTTGCTCGAAAACGCGATTCCGGCCAGGCTTCTCCCATGCAATATCCCGGAGCGGACCCCTCAAACTCAACCCAATCCCGCAGGCGCTTCCTCCACCAAGCCTTCGCCGCAGGCGCCGCCCTTGCCCTCAACGCGCAAGCCGCCCAACCGGCTCCCAAGGAGTCCTGGATCCAGCTCTTCAACGGCCGCGACCTCGATGGATGGACGCCCAAGATTCGCGGCCACGCGGCCGGCGTCAACTTCGGGAACACCTTTCGCGTGGTGGACGGTTATCTCACGGTCGGTTACGACGCCTACGACACTTACCGCGAACGCTTCGGCCATCTCTTCTACAAACAGGGCTTTTCGCATTACCGAATTCGAGCGGAGTACCGCTTCATCGGCACGCAAGTGCCCGGCGGCCCGGGCTGGGCGGTTCGCAACAGCGGCCTCATGCTCCACGGGCAGACGCCGGAATCGATGACGCTGGACCAGGACTTCCCGGCCTCCATCGAAGCTCAACTGCTGGG
>VHDF01000104.1 GCA_016871495.1 Verrucomicrobiota bacterium
GACCATTGTGGACGGCCATGCGGTGGCTTGTGGCGACGTGCTCGGTCTGGGTCATGATCAGTTGGTGGTCGGCTGGCGCGCCATGAACCGGCCCGGGGTGAAGGTTGGCATCCGCCTCTACTCCCCGCTCGACAACGCCGGTGCTGCTTGGAGAACGAGTGTGATCGACGACAATACCATGGCTTGCGAGGATCTCATGCTGGGGGACCTCAACGGCGATGGAAAGTTGGACGTGGTCGCGGCCGGCCGCGCCACCAAGAACGTCCGGATCTATTGGAATCGGGGAGGAAAATAGCCGCCCCGGAGGTGGCGCGGGAATTCTCCGGATTGCTTGCTCATGCCAAAGCTCGCTGCTTTTCCTAAAGCATTCCTGGATCCGTTGGTCGTGGACCGGTCCATGACGGTCCGGCAGTGGATCGAGATGGCGGCCACCTTGCCGATTGACGGTCTTGAGTTTTACTCAGGATTTTGGGAGCTGGAGGATCGCTCATTTTGGCCGGTGGCGCGGCGCATGGCGGAAGACCGCGGGCTGTCGATTCCGATGTTGTGCTGCTCTCCGGACTTCACCCATCCGAATCCCGCGTTTCGCCGCGAGCAGGTGCGGAAGGAAATTGGCTGGATTGAAATGTGCGCCGCGTTGGGCGGATCTTTTTGCCGGGTATTGTCAGGGCAGCGGCGACCGGAGGTGTCTCGTGAGGATGGGTTGCGTTACGCGAGCGAAGCCATCGCGGAATGCCTCACCGCGGCGGAAGCCTGCGGAGTGACCTTGGTGTTGGAGAATCACTACAAGGACAATTACTGGCAGTTTCCCGAGTTCGCCCAGCGCATGGAGGTTTTTTGCGAGCTGGTGCATAGGGTTCGATCCCCCCGATTTGGCGTCAATTTCGACCCAAGCAACACTCTGCTCGCCGGGGAGGATCCGCTGGAGTTGCTGGAAAGTGTGCTGGACCGCGTGGTGACCATGCATGCCAGCGACCGCTATTTGGCCGAAGGCACGTTGGAGGATTTGCGCAGGGAAGAGGACAGCGTCGGTTATGCCCGGCGGTTGCGGCACGGCGAGATCGGGAAAGGCTTGAATGATTACGACGCGATTTTCAGCCGGCTGTCAGGGGCGGGATTCAACGGCTGGATCTCGATTGAGGACGGGGTGGATGGCATGGAACAACTCCAACGAAGCGCCCATTTTCTTCGCGACAAGATGGCTCGATACTGGCCAGGCCAAGGATGATTCACGCACTCGGCCCCAACCGCTCCCACGGATGGGGGGGTACAAAAAAAGCGGCGGACCTTCCGGCCCGCCGCTCTTGAGAAATCGAGGTTGGCTTAGTCGGGTTTATGGACGCTGTGGCAGGCCTTGCAATTGACCGCTTCCTTGTATTTGGCCGCGGCGCCTTCTTTGCCTTTCTGCAGGTCGGTGGCAGCCGCCAGCAGCTTGCCTGTTTTTTCCTTCCAGCTACTCATGTCGCCTTTGGGAGGCTTGGCAGCGGCCATCTCCTTGTAGCAGGCCACGAGCTTTTTCAACTCGTCCGCGGAGGCGGTTCCATCGCCGGCTTTCTTGCAGACGGGATCCACGCCTTTCGGGGCTTTGTGGAACGTCTTCATAGCTTCTTTGATGGCGTCTTCCTTCGCTGCGGAGGCGGAGGAAACGGCGAACAACATCGAAACAGCGGTGAGCACACTGGCGATGCTCAAGGCAGTGAACGCGGAAGATTTCTTCATATGGCTCGGATGGGAAATGGAACTTGGTTGAACGCGTTATCCCATACCAATGACCCGCTTCGACTTCAAGGGAGATATGAGCGTTTTTGATGGGATCTCAGCCAATACTGGCGTTCTTGGAAGCCCCTTGCGGTGGGCTGGATTGCCTTTCTCGCGTGAAGGGTTCATACTGTCGTGATGGACTGGCAGCAATGGACTTCGCTCGCGATCGTGGCCGCGGCGGCGAGCCTCTTTGCGGTCTCGGGGTGGAGGCGTTGGTGTCGCCACCGGGACCCGGCGGGAAAGCTGGGCGCGGGCGGCGCTTGTGGCTGCCTCTCGCAACCGTTGCCGGGCTCACCACCACCGCGTTGGATCGTTTCGGGCCGGAAAGGGGAATCCGCCCGGATTTCCGAGCGGAACGAAACGAGCCACCCGTAATCGGGAGATGCGGCGTGAACGCCGTGCTCCGTGCGCGTGGGAAACAAGCTGGCTAGGGTTTCGGTGGAGCCGGTGGATTGGGCTTCGGGGCGGGGGGTTGTTCCCCGGCCGTGTCTGGTTTGGCCGGGGTCGTTCCGCTGGCGGGAGCAGGCGTCACATTCGCGGGTCGTCTGGCGCCTCCTGTCAAAGCGTTCAGAACATCGAGTCCTGTTTGAATGGGATTGGGCGCGGCTGGAGGTGCGGGCGGCTGAGCCGGTGCTCGTTGGCCGGGGGGTGGTTGTTGAGCCGGGATCGGAGGCGGATTGGGAGACGCGGGGGTCGCCGGTTTGGTCAACAAGTTCCCCACCGATTGGAGCACATTGCCCGCTTTCTCACCCGCAATGGCGGGGATGTTGGCCACGGACTTCAAGAGCATGCCTGATACGGCGAGTTTGTTGATGTCGGTTTCAGGGGCTCCCAGAGTTCCTTTCACGGTGGCGAAACGCGGCAGAGCGACCCACTGATTGGTTTCGGGCGTGCCCTCGGGGAGCAGGCCGGCTTTTTGCGCGATCCCTCGGGGCAGCGAAACGTCCACGGGCAGTTGGAGGGGTGACTGGTTGAGATCATCCGCGATCGGGATGGTGCCGGTGGAGCGGGCTTGCAACATCTCGCTGCGGACGGAGGTTTCTTTGACCAGAATCCGGCCTTGTGAGAAATCGGTGTGGAAGTCGAGGGTTTGCAGTGGGGATTTCAAGAGATCGCCCAGGCGCAGTGCGATGGCGATGGGAGTCAGAATCGCCTTCAAACGCGGGCTGACGATGTGAAGATTAGCGTTGGTGACGCTGACGCCGAGCTGGCCCCCAAGGCTTTTTCGGAGATTCGTTCCCGTGGTGCCCGCTCCTTTCACCTGCGCGTTGGCGATGAGGTTGCCCTGGAATTGTCCGCGATAATTCGGAACGAACGTGTTCACGAAGGGTTCGAGCGCCAGGCTCGGTGCGCGGAGCGAAAGGTCGTAGCGATAACCGGCCACTCCCATGTCGATGTCGCCGCTGAAGGCATTGGTCGTCCGATTCATGACGAATTGGAGGGGCTTGATCGAAACCTTGCCGCCCTGGATCTCTCCCTGGCAAACCATGTTCGACAACCCAATCTCGCCCAAGAAGAGCCTGCCCAACCGGATGTTCCATTGAGCGGGCTGAAACGGAGTCTGCACTGCCGCGGGTTCCGTTGCGGGAGCGGTGGCGGCGGGCTTGGCCGGGCTTGGCGGAGCGGTGGAGCTTGGCGCCCCGGCAAGAGCCTCGTACCAAGGGGTCAAATCGACGGCGGAAGAGGCAATGTCGAGATTGGCCTTCAGCCGGTTGGTATCACTTGGATCCAGTTTGCCGCGCACCTCGATCTCGTTCTTCGGGACCCGCGCCGTCGAACCCAGATTGAGGATCAACGTGTTGATTTCGTGGACGACGCCTTTGGAAGAGGCGTCGAAGACGAGGACCGGCGCCAGAGCCTTGGAGTTCCTGGCGTCTCCGCAGGGATGGACGACGACATTCGTGGCGGAAACCCGGCCTTTGTAGCTGGACGCGCTCTTGGGGTTGATTTCCGCGTGAGCTTCGCCTTCCAGTTCGGCGGTGACCAAGTTGGACCCAAAAGCGGTTCCTTGAATGAACGGACGGAGAAACTCCTGAGACACTCGAGAGAATGCGGTCTTGGCGCTGCCCTCGCCCGTTTTCAAATCGAACTGGCCTTTCACGCCGAACGTGGCGGGAATCTTGGACGAGGGTGTGCCAAGCTGGGCTTGCAGTTGGTTCACCTTGAGAATGTCTCCTTCCATCACCGCATCCAGAATGGCGGTCTTGGACCAGCCCTCCACTTTCAAGTCCTTGAACCGGGCATGGAGCCGCTCGGCCGTGCCGTCCACTCTGATCGAACGCCGCGGCGCGGCTTGGTTGGTGACCGCGGATTGTTCGGCGTGGAGTTTGAATCGGGTGGTGCCGTCCCGAACATCGAAGCCATCCACAGGAATCCAGGGAGTGAGTCGCGCGAGGGAACCCTCGACGTCCGCGTCCAGCGCTGCCGCTTGCGTCGCGGTGTCGAACCTGGCTTTTCCCGACACCGACAAAGCGGGAAGATTTGCCGACGCGAATTGCAGGCCGAGATTGGTGGCGGCGATGGCCTTGAAGTCGTTCACGGTTCCGGATGCCGTGACGGTGAAGGACGCCGGCGGCGCCGGGCGTCCGGGAACCAGCGAAACGAGTTCGGTCCCTCGAAGCTGAGCTTGAAACGCAATGTCCTTGCCGGCCTGCCGGCTGCGCACGGTCACATCCGCGGAAAGCAGGCCGTTCGGGGAATTGGTGGTCACCACGGGCATCCAATCGACGAGCCGCAATCCCGTGAGGCTCATTTGAAAGGAGGATTCCGAGGGTGCGCCGCCGCCCTGGCCCCAATCGAGGAGCATGGGTTGCGAGAGAGAAGCGCTTGCAACAGGAGCGCCCCCTTGCGTCGCCTCGAATTGGAACGCGCGCACTTCAGCCTGTTTCTTGGCCTGATCCAGCCGGGCTTGATACTTCAGAAGCACGTCCAGCTCCGGCGATTTGAACTGAGCGTGGGACACCGCAAGTTGTTTGCCGCCCAAGAGGCCTTCGATAGAGATCGTCTGGGCACCTTTCGTGATTTCAATCACGTTGGTGGTTTGCAGCGTGAGTTTCCCGAGATCGATCCCGGTCCCCAGGGTGGCCAGCCGGATCACGTCCGGGCCAATGCCCCGCACCTGGACAGCCAGCCTGCCTTCCTGCTCGAAGGACTTGAAAGGGCCGGCGACTTCGATCTCGCCTAGACGGTTTCCGCCGCGGTTGAACTTCAAGGCGAGCTGTTTGATTTCGGACGGAGTCCAATCCAAATTGACCAATCCTTGCAGATCTTTGAGTTCGGCGAAGGCGCCGCCGGCTTCTTCGATCGCCAGCCTGAATTGGCTAGCCTTGGCGCCCGCCAGTTGGAGATCGGGGGAGAGTGAGATTTCCAGAACTGTTTTCAATGCTGCGCGCAGGGATCCGGCGGGGGCATTCGAACCTTGTGCCGGAACGGAAGCAGCCAGTGCGGCTCCGAGATCGACCGAGAGCGCCTGGCCGTTGCGCAGAGCGCCCGTCTTTAGTTCCAGTCCGCCGAGCGAGAATTGCCGTGTCCCTTGAGGGGTTTGCTGGGTGTACTGGAAATCCAGCTTGGAAAGTTGAATTCTGCCAATGTCCAGCTTGGGCGGAGCCGTGGAGGCAGGCGGAGGGGAAGATCCGGAGCCTGGCGCGGATTTCAGGAGGGGGGTCCAATTGCGGGTGCCATCCGCATTTTCCTCGATCCGAATCTTGACGCCTTCGGCGATCGCTTCGGACACCTTGATTTCACCGCCGAGAATCGCGCGCAGGTCGTACTGGGCATGAACCCGATCGGCCTTGAGCAGGGGTTCGGTTCCCACCGTCTTAAGGTTCAATCCTTTGAGAGTCACCTGGGAGAACGGGCTCAGGGCAATTTCTTCTGCATCCACAGTGGCGCCAAGGGCGGCGCTGGCCTTGGGTAAAATGAAGGACTTGAGGAAGCCCGAACTGGTGACCACGAAATAAGCCGCCACCAGAAGCACGGCCACCCCGCCCAAGGAGAAGGCGAGGATCTTGCTCAATTTGCCAGAACGCTTGTTGTCAGACATAAAAACTTTATTTTACTGCTTCAGACCCGGCTGTCAAAGAAAGCGAGACGCGGCTCAGCAGTTCTCATTTCGGTGGGTAGGGCGCGTCACTCCGTGCGCGCCGCCTTTGGAGACACCCGGTTTCGGCGCGCAGCGGAGTGCGCGCCCTACCTTGATCAGTCAACATGAGAACTGCGGGACGCGGCTTGGAGTAGGATTCACCCCGATCAGTCACCCACCCACAGCAGGATGATCGCGCCCAACACAATCCGGTACCAGCCGAATCCGTTGAAAGTATGGCTCTGCACAAACCGTAGCAGCCATTTCACCGCGATGAACGAAACGATCGCCGACACCACGCACCCCAGCGCCAGATGACCCCAGTGCTCAGGAGCCGCGCTGGCATCCAAGTGCCGCACCGCTTTCAGCAATTTGACTCCGCCTGCCGCCATCATCGTCGGGATGCTGACCAAGAAAGTAAACTCGGTCGCCGCCGGACGGCTCAATCCCAGGCACAGCATCGCCAGGATCGTTGTGCCCGATCTCGAAGCCCCGGGGAAAACGGCCGCCAAGACCTGCCCCAAACCGACCGCGATGGCGATGGTCCAGGTGATGTCCTCCCCCAGTTTCTTGTCGCGCACGACATACTCCACCACCAGGAAAAGCACCCCGCCGATCAACAAGGCCCATCCCACCGGTCCCGGCTTTTCGGGCAACTGCAGTCCGCTCTTGTCCAGAAAAAACCCCAGCACCCCGGTGATGAAAAAGGCCAGCCCGACCTTGAACAGATAATCACGCGTGGCGGGCTCGCGTCCCTTGGTGAGGAAGGAAAGGATCCTCCCGCGAAAAAGGGGCAGCACCGCCATCACAGCCGCCGTTTGAATCAAGATGTTGAACAAGTCGGACTGGCGCGGCAGCCAGCGCTGAGCGATGAGCAAATGTCCGGTCGAGGATATCGGGAGGAATTCGGTGATGCCTTCGATGATCCCCAGCAACACGATCGACAACCAATCTGGCATGCGCGGGTTAGACTCGAAGCCAACCCGGGAGTCAATCTTGCCGTGAGCGCCGCCTTCCGGTAGCAACAGGCATGCACTACCTCCGGCGGCTCATGACCACCTTGGCTTGCTTGTGGATCCCCCACGTCCTTCTCGCCGACGGACCGGCGGACAACCTGCCGGACAAGGTCCGGCGCATCCCCCCTCCAGGCCTGGAATTGACCCGTTTTCAAAAGACGGAGCTGCAGGCCGTCCTCGGCGAATTCGACCGCGATCTGAACTTCGCGCGCAAGGAACTTGAAAAATCTCCCGCGTTGCTGTCGCTGCTTCCCGACGTCGAGGTCTTCGTCAAGGCCGCGGGCGACGCGCTGCAGCACGGCGAGTTCTTCAAAACCAACGAGGTCAGGGAGGCGCACGACGCGCTCCTCATCGCGCGCGACCGGCTCGCCCAATTGCGCCAGGGCCGCGCTCCCTGGACCCAGGCGACCGGCCTCGTCGTGCGCGGTTACCGTTCCGCCATCGACGGATCGGTCCAGCCTTACGGACTCGTGGTCCCTCAGGTGCCGGTGACGCCCTGGCGGCTGGACTTCTGGTTTCACGGGCGCGGTGAAACGCTTTCCGAGCTGGCCTTCATCACCCAGCGCCTGAGGAATCCGGGAGAGTTCACACCCGCCCGCGCGATCGTGCTTCACCTCTACGGCCGCTATTGCAACGCGAACCGCTTCGCCGGCGAGATGGATTTGTTCGAAGCCTTCGATCACGTCCGCAAGTTCTATCCGATCGACGACAATCGTCTGGCCGTGCGCGGATTTTCCATGGGGGGAGCCGCCTGCTGGCAGTTTGCGACGCACCATGCCTGGCGCTGGGCCGCCGCCGCCCCGGGAGCTGGATTTTCCGAGACCGCTGATTTCCTGAAGGTCTTTCAACAAGAACAGCTTAAGCCCATGTGGTGGGAACAGAAGTTGTGGCGCTGGTACGACGCCACGGAGTACGCCGCCAACCTGGTCCACCTCCCCACCGTCGCCTACAGCGGCGAAAACGACCGCCAGAAACAAGCGGCCGACCTGATGGCCGCCGCGATGAAAACAAACGGATTGGATCTGGTGCATCTGATCGGACCCAAAACCGGCCACAGCTACCACGCCGAAAGCAAAGTCGAAATCGAACGCCGGTTGGATTCCATCATGCACCAAGGGCGCAATCCGGTGCCTCGAACCGTCAGCCTCACCACGTTCACCCTGCAATATCCCCGCATGTATTGGGTCCGCGCGGAAGGATTGGAACGGCACTGGGAAAGAGCCAACATCCACGCCGAGCTCGAGGTGGAGCGGAATCAGGTTGAGATCCGCACCGCGAATGTGACGGGTTTGTGCCTGCTCTTCGAGGCCGGGCAATGTCCGCTCGACCCTCGACACAAAATTCGCCTCCGTTTGGATGGAAAGGTGGTGGAGGTGGACGGACCCCGTTCGGATCGATCCTGGACTCCGCAGTTCCGCAAGGTGGGATCGCGATGGGTGCAGGTGAGCGAAGACTCCGAAGGAAACCTTCGCGCCGGACGAGGGCTCGCCGAGGCCGCCGTGGTGGCTCCGGCCTTGCGCAAGCGTCCGGGCTTGCAGGGACCCATCGACGACGCCTTCATGGGGTCCTTTCTCATGGTGGGGCCGACGGGCAAATCGTCCGTGCCCGGCATGGATGCCTGGACCGAGCGGGAGATGGAACATGCTCGCGAGCATTGGCGGCGGCAGTTTCGAGGTGTGGCGCGGTTCAAGAAGGATGTGGAAGTCACCGAGGCCGACATCGCGGCTCATCACTTGATTGTCTGGGGCGACGCGGAGAACAACGACATGGTGCGACGCGTGGCGGATCGACTGCCCCTCCGTTGGTCCAACGGTTCACTGGCCGTGGGAAAGCGTCGGTTCGACGGGAATGCTTTGGCTCCCATCCTGGTCTATCCGAACCCGCTCAATCCCCGTCGCTACGTGGTGCTGAACAGCGGATTCACGTTCCGCGAATACGATTATCTCAACAACGCCCGGCAGACCGCGAAGCTGCCTGACTGGGCGGTGGTGGATATCACCACACCGGCGACATCCCGTTGGCCCGGAAAGATCATTGAGGCTGGATTCTTCAACGAGCATTGGCAACCCTCCCACCCATGAAGCATCGGATTTTTCCATCCCTCTTTCCCTGGACTGGTGGCCTATCCATCCCTGGGACGAGGGTGAATTTCTCGAGCTGGACCGCCCCGCTTCGAGCCTTCTCGCGGGTGGCGCTGGGCGCGGTTTGGCTCGCGTTAGGGTTCGCCTTGCACTCGGAATCGCCGTTTCACAAGGCAGAGCTTATTTTTCCGCTCGAACATTGGCACAACCACGGTTCCTGCATTGTGGAAACTCCCAAAGGCGATCTCCTGGTGTGTTGGTTCAACGGATCAGGTGAACGGCAAGCGGATGACGTCAAGATCGAAGGCGCCAGGCTCAAGCGTGGCAAGTCAACCTGGAGCTCCCGGTTTACCATGGCGGATACGCCAGGCTATCCCGATACCAATTGCTCCATGTTCATCGACCCCGAAGGACGGCTCTGGCTGCTCTGGCCCACCATCCTCGCCAACAAGTGGGAATCGGCGCTGATGAAGTACTTCGTCTCCTCGGATTACCACCGCCCGGGGCCGCCTCGATGGGACCGGCAAGAGGTCCTGCATGTCACACCACCCGACGCCTTCGCGGCCTCCGTTGAAAAATACGTCGCCGAAATGAAGATCCGCTATCCGTCCGAACCCTGGGCGGCGGAAAACCCCGAGCGCGCCGCCCGGTTTCTCGAAAGCCTGCAGACCCAGGCGGCCGACAAGCTGACCCGCCGGCTGGGTTGGATGACTCGCGCGCATCCGTTCGTGCTCGACCGCCAACGCTTGATCGTGCCGCTCTATTCCGACGGCTTTTCCTTTTCCATGATGGCCATCTCGGACGACTGGGGCCGCACCTGGCACACGAGCGCGCCGCTCTGTGGGCCGGGCAATATCCAGCCCAGCATTGTGCAACGACGCGACGGATCGCTCTACACGCTGATGCGGGACAACGGGCCACCGCCCAAGCGTCTCTTGCAAAGTGAGTCCTTCGATCGCGGCGAAACGTGGAGTCCGGTCACCGACAGCCCGCACCCGAATTCCGGCACAGGCGCCGAAATCATCAGGCTGCGCAACGGTCATTGGGTCCTCATCAACAACGACACCGAACGGGGCCGTTACAGCCTGGCCGTGTCGTTGTCCGACGACGAAGGGCGCACCTGGAAGTGGAAGCGGCACCTGGAGCCCGTTCGTCCGGGAGATGACCGCTACCATTACCCGAGCATCATCCAGTCGCGGGATGGCAGCCTGCACGCCAGTTACAGTTTCCACCTCGACGAGGCAAAGATCGCGCCGGATGCCTCAGGCAAGCGGGCTTTCAAATCAATCAAGCACGCCCACTTCAACGAGGCGTGGATTCGTTTGGGCGATTAGCCGCGAGTTCCCCGCGCATCAAGGGGTCCCGAGATTCGCTCCGGGCAAGCGGAAAGCGACGAAGTAAAAGCTTCGCTCGGGCGGAGTCTGAACGTAGAGGTCCAGCCTGCCCGTCGTGCCCGCGGTATGAAGATTGCGGTCGGGTTGGCTTGCTTCATTCAGCGCGAAGGGCAGCGCCGCCCAACTCAGCGCGCCCATCGCAGGGTTGCCGTAAACTTCATAACTGTACCCCGCCTGAGCGCGGAAGGTGATCCGGAAGCGTCGGTTGGCCAAACGTTCCCCTCGCACGACCAAGCCCCCAGGCTCGGGATAGGACGGTTCCAAGGGTGTGAATCCGCTGACGTAATCCCAAACGGCCTGTTCCTCTCCCGCGCTGGATCCCGGCACACGCGAGAATTGAAGCAGGATGGAGTCAAGTTGCGCTCGATCCTGGATGGATCCGAATAATCCATCGTTTTCACTCTGCATCGGAGCTCGATGGCCCTGGGCATCCAGAGCCACCTCGCGCCATCCGGTCTGGGTCGTGGTCCTCCGCGTCTGGCCGGGCAAGGTAATGCCCCAATGGAGGTGCCGCGCGCGTGAGGGATAAAGGCCCGGCTTGATCGTGCGAAATAAGAACTCCCCAGTCGAACCCGTCAGGTATTGCCCAAACCCGGCAAAGTTTGGGTCCATGGCCGGATTGCGCACCCCCTGCGTCGAGTAAAGATACTGGCCCGCCGCATCGGCCTGCCAAAGTTCCACCAGGGCCCCGCGCACGGGGTGGCCGGATCGATCGAGCACTCGGCCCCGCACGTAGGTGACGATGCCCGTGGCGGAGGTCAACGAATCGTTCAATTTCACGAGATCGTTGTCTTTGTCCAAGGGGATGTTCTGCGGCAAAGGATAGAATGGGCCTTGACCCACGGCGGGCGTGAGCGTCAAGGCCTCGGCCCAGAATCCTGGCCGGGAAAACCCGGCGGAAGCCGCGACCAGCGCCTGGAGCAATCGTCGGCGGGTCAGTCGGGGGTAAAACCCAAACGCTCGATGGCCCCCGGCCGGCCGGCGACGAACTGGAAGATGCGTTTTCATGGCAAGACATTCCCAGGTTGGGGACGCCTGAGCGAATCAAGTCAGAATCTCGCGCACGACATGGCCACGCACATCGGTCAGGCGGAAATCGCGCCCGGCGAATCGGTAGGTCAGTTTCTCGTGATCAAAACCGAACAAGTGCAAAATGGTCGCGTGCAAGTCATGAACGTGCGTGACGCGCTCCACGGCTTTCCATCCCAGTTCGTCGGTCGCGCCATGGACATGGCCGCCGCGCACCCCGGCTCCGGCCAGCCACATGGAAAACCCGTAGTGGTTGTGGTCGCGGCCCTGGCCTTTGCTGGAAACCCCCGGCGTGGGAATCTCCATCGTGGGGGTCCGGCCAAATTCGCCTCCCCACAGGACCAGCGTGTCCTCCAGCAGTCCGCGGGCTTTGAGATCCGCGAGCAGCGCAGCGATGGGCTGGTCACATTCCCTGGCCAGATTCCGGTGGTTCGATTCCAGCTGATCGTGGGCGTCCCACGGTTGCCCGGCACCCTGCCAAACTTGAACCATGCGCACGCCGCGCTCCAACAACCGCCTCGCCATCAAGAGTTGCCTCCCATAAACCGTCTCTCCATAGGCCTCTCGCACCCACGACGGTTCGCGTCCGAGATCGAACGCGTCGGTGGCCTCCATCTGCATG
Source organism: Verrucomicrobiota bacterium (assembly GCA_016871495.1). Lineage (NCBI taxonomy): Bacteria > Pseudomonadati > Verrucomicrobiota > Verrucomicrobiota bacterium. Next base: position 11,985 of record VHDF01000104.1, read on the forward strand.
CGGTAGGCGAGTTCGTAGGACTGAATGCGGGTTTCCAACTCGGGTGAGCCGTTCCGCTCGTCCCGATGTTTCTCGTTCAACTTCTTCAGCAGATCCAGTTGGGCGCGCTGCCTCCCGGGCTTCAAAAAGTCGTTGCGGATGTTCTCGATCAGCTTGTCCACTTCACGCTCCTTGGTGTCGAGGTAAGTGCCCTGATGGGCGCCCGGGAGAAACGCCGAACGCCAGTTTTGCACCCCCACCGTCGGGTAGCCTCCCGGGCACATGACCACGAATCCCGGAAGATTCTGATTCTCGGCGCCGAGCCCATAGGTGAGCCACGAACCCAGGCTCGGTCGCGCTTGCCGGTTGTCACCGCAATTCATGAGCAGGAACGACGGCTCATGATTGGGAACATCCGCCTGCATGGAACGCACCACGCAGAGGTCGTCCGCATGACGGGCGACCTGAGGAAAAAGATCACTGATCTCGACCCCGCTTTGTCCGCGGGGCTGGAAGGCGAAGGGCGATCCGAAAGCCGCGCCTGTCTTGCGCTCGGTGCGCTCATACACCGGCAGCGGACGTCCGTGAAAACGTGTCAGCACCGGCTTGGGATCGAAAGTGTCCACATGCGACGGTCCGCCATTCATGAAGAGGTGGATCATGCGCCGCGCCCGTCCGGGATACTGCGGCGGCCTTGAGGCGAGCGGGCCATTCAGGTCTCGATCGCCCTTCACACTTGGGGTGCCGAGCATCGCCGCCAACCCCAGCAGGCCAAGTCCCAGGCCGCTCTGTTGCAGCCATTGCCTTCGGGAACGATTTCGATTAGTCCACATAGGCAAACTCGTTCGAGAGCATCAAGGCCTGAGCGTAATCATCCCAGCGCGCGGCGAGGTCCCCGCCTTCCTCCGGCTTCAGAAATTCAACCGCCCAAGCCGTTTCACCGGGGGTGGGGTCGCGTCCGAAGACGATCAGGCTGGCACGGCGCACGCGATCGTGAATGCGGATTGCGCCGCCCGCCTCCCGTTCGATCCGGCGGGCGAGGCTCTGCGCTTGTTCCCGGACGAAGGGATGGTTCATGAGGAAAAGGGACTGGGGTGCGCCGGATGTTTGGTGGCGTTGGGGGGAACAGGCGTCCGGCGCCGCGAAGTCGAAGGCTCGAAATACACCCGGAATATTCTGTCGATCGATGCGACCGTAAACCGCCCGGCGGCGGGCGGGTTTGTTTCCGGACAGGATGACCGAAGGTCCGCCCATGCGGTCCTCGAGGTTCGAGGCGACCGCCAGAAGCGAATCGCGCATGGCTTCCCAATCGAGACGGCGGCGATTCATGCGCCCAAAAAGGCGGTTCGCAGGATCTCGTTCCAAGGCTGCCTTTGATTCAAAACTCGACTGGCGATAGGTGGTGGAAAGGACCATCGCGCGGTGAAGGGATTTGATGGACCAGCCGGAATCCATCAAGCGCACCGCCAAATGATCCAGGAGCTCACGATGCGTGGGCGGATCTCCCCGCGTGCCAAAATCACCCGGAGTTCGAACCAGGCCGGCGCCGAAGTGATGCAGCCAGACCCGGTTGGCCATCACCCTTGCTGTCAGAGGATTCGAGCGATCGACAAGAGCCTGCGCCAACTCCAGCCTGCCGCTGCCGCGATCAAGGCCCACTGGGGTGCCGCGGCTCAACGCCGACAGAAAACGGCGCGGCGACAACGATCCGGGCTCGCTGGCGTTGCCGCGACGGAAAATCCTCGGTTCGCGAATGACCGCGGCTTCCTGCAAAACGTGGGCGTGAGGGGCCAGCCCTTTCGAGCTGATCCAATCCTCGATCGCGCGCTGCTGCTCGTGGTATTCATTTTGCGTCGTGGCATCGACGTAAAGATAGTCTTCGAGATCGTCCCAAGGCACTTCGAAGGGCGCCTGGGGACCTCGCAACAAAGGCTCGAAGGCAGCCCACTCCGGACCGGGCTGAGATGGCGCCGCGTCTCGATCGGGCATCCGCGGGTCGGCCTGACGCAAGAGATCTCCGAAAACGCGGGCCGCATCCGCCAGCCGCCGGGGTTGCTCCTTGCGCCAGGCGGCGAGAACAACCCCCATCGTCGTCGGCGACGAGGCGGCCCATTTTTCGACGGCTCCGAGCGAGCGCGACTCAAACTCAAACTCCTGAAGCCCGGCCGTTTCATGCCAAAGATTCATGAGCGGATGTTGGCCCTCGCGCGTGGCGGCCAGGAACAAGGCCAGCCGGTGAATCATGACGGGATTCAGATCTTTCTTGGCATCGATCAAGAACATGACCGGCAGAAAATTCGGCTGCACCTTCTCGGCTTGCGCCGCGAGAAAATACTCCTCGGCGCGCTCCAGAAAACTCTTTCTCAATTGATCGCGCTTGGTCCGGAGATACTCTTCGAATTTTCGTTGTTTCTTCTGGAATTCCCGCAAGTAGCCGTCGGGAAGGTCCGAGTCGCGCGCTGCGACCGGGGGCACACGAGGCTCGATCGAATTGTCGAAGACCCCGTAAAGCGCGTAATACTCCCCCATGCTGACGGGATCATACTTGTGATCGTGGCAGCGTGCGCAGGAGGCGGTCAGCCCGAGAATGCCCCGCGTCACCACATCGATGCGGTCGTCGATGATGTCAGGCCGGCTGTTGATGAAACGCTGGCCCAGGGTGAGAAAGCCAAGCGCGGCCAGCGCGCCCGGATCGCGCGAAGGCAGCCGGTCGGCGGCCATTTGTTCCAAAACGAATTGGTGGTAGGGCAAATCGTGATTGAAGGCGCGGATGACGTAGTCCCGGTAGGCCCAGGCACCGACGTAGGACGGATTGTCCTTCAGCCGGACGTAGCCCTTCGTGTCCGCGTAGCGAGCGACGTCGAGCCAGTGCCGGCCCCAGCGCTCCCCGTATCGGGGCGAGGCGAGCAATCGTTCGATCTGCCTTTCGTAAGCGTCGGGACGCGGATCCCGCACGAAGGCTTCCATCTCCTCCGGTTCCGGGGGCAAACCCAGCAGATCGAAATGGATCCGGCGAAACAGCGTGCGGCGGTCCGCTTCCGGAGACATCTCGAATCCTGCTTCCCGAAGCTGCGCGCGGATGAAGGCATCGATGGGGTCTCGATCCTTTGGGTCGGCGGTCGGCGGCTTGGGGCGGGAAAGAGGAGCGAAGGCCCAATGCGAGGCCGATGACCCTGAGGCCGCGGCAGCAAGGAGGCTGTGCGCGGCGATCACGAAGAGCGCGAGCAAGGCTATTCGCCGGGGCATGACGGGATTGTAGTGTCCCCGCCGCGATGGTGAAAGGACGAATCGTGATTAGCGTCGGAACCCCGTGTATCCCGATGTTGTTGGTAGGGCGGGCCTGTCCCAGCCCGCCGCCCACTGGATGCAAAACATCATGCTCCGGCGGCGCGCCGGGACGGACGCGCCCTACCTGCATCACCGGCAACATCGGGATGCACCGGTCGGAACCCGGTGCATCCAGAGTTTGTCGGTGACCGGGTTGTCTTG
>VHDF01000105.1 GCA_016871495.1 Verrucomicrobiota bacterium
GAGACGGCGACACCGAGGACGGCGCCTACACCCTCCACGGCTACCGGGGGCGGAACGGCCGTATGATCCGGCGGAATCCGGGGGCGAGGTGGTTCCTGCCCAACGAGGACGAGTGGTACAAGGCGGCCTACCACGATCCGAAGTCAGTCGGGAGGGACAGACAGCCTGGAATGCTCAGCAAAGTACCGCGGGACTGAACTGTTCGTGATGTAATGCCCTCGACGTTCTCTGCGCGAGGAATAGTAAGATGCCTCCCACTCGATGAAAAGTCTGCAACCAAGCCGAGGACCGAAACCCGTCGCCGCTAGGTTTAAGCGGCCAGTTCTGCCTTGCATCGCTTACCGGTATTTCGCTTGGACCCCGCTCTGGCGAAGAAATGAGGTCCGTCGTACCGACGGGGCATCAAACCTCGCGCAAAGACGGATCAAGTTGCTTTACGATTGCCTCAGCATCAAGGCCTCGGACGTCCGCCAGAATATCTTCCTTTTCGGAATCGAGGAGGTTGGAGGAGGCCAGAATCTTTGTTCACAGGCCGATGATGACCGCTTCAGGAAGCTTCAAAGCCCAGGCGACCGGCATTATTTCGCGCCGCGCGACGCGCATTCTCCAGCTCGAGTTTATCGCCGCGCAGTTTCGTCAAGCGAAGATTCTCCAGTTCCTGCTCCTTGGAAGCCGGGGGGAGCCGCGCGGAGCCGGTAAAACTGGATCAGCCCCGATACGACTTTCATGGCGTCGGCGGTGCCGTTCGCGGTTATTTGGGGAATAACGCCGTGCTCCATCAGTTGGCGGATTCGGAGGTAATCGACTGGCAAAGATTTATGACTAGAGCTTCGGTGCAATCGCGCGTCTCCCCGCAGGAAAGCTCCCGGAAGGACCCGCAAAGTCCTGCCCGATTTCGATAAACTGGGAAACAGTCCGTCAGTCGGTCATAGGTCGTGAAATGACGGAGTGATAGACAGTGTTGCACTTTTGTTTCGCCGCGATTTTGAATGCCAGGATCCATCATCGAAGTGGCGGCTGGCAGCCCGTTCCCAATGTTAGCACGCCCCGTGCAGGTTCTCTCCGGAGCACGGCATGCGGTTCTTCCGCCTGCGCTACAGCAGACAGGGCTGTCTGCGTTACCAAGACAACCCGGTCTCCGACAACCTCTGGAGGCACCCATGCCTTACAGATGCTCATTGACATCGGCCAACCTCAAACTCATAGTTCCCCCATGATCTCTAAGGCCGCCCGATTCTCGCGTCGAGAGATGGCATTTACTCTGATTGAACTGCTCGTGGTGATTGCGATCATCGCCCTGCTCGCCTCGATGTTGCTGCCGGCGCTCGCCAAGGCGAAAGAAAGAGGCAAGCGCACCAAGTGTGTGTCAAACCTTCGCCAATTTGGCATCGCGCACACGCTTTACGTCGATGACAACAGAGGGACACCGTTGGAAACGTGCGAAGTTGATCAAAGTGGACCGTCACGCATTCCCCCAATTGTGCTCGCTTGGCGAAGGCCGGGAGCGGACTTTCTTAGCATCGAAGGGCTTGCCCTCTACTTGCCAGGTGTTCGTATCGCGCCCGGGAACGTTGAGGTGGGCGGTGTTTGGTGGTGCCCGAGCACCCGGCAACCCACCCGGCAAGAAGTCAATAGCGTGGTGAATGGCTGGGGTTACTTTAATGCCTCATACAGCTACTTTGGGCGCGTCGATCGTTGGCGACCAGGACAAGCGACCCGGGCTGATGATTTGACTGCCAAGGAACTGCAGAGTGATCGGTTATTGATGAGCGACGCGTTGGTTTGGTGGGACTTCGGAAAACTCTGGACTTACAATCATGGGCGGAAACCAGGAATCGTTCAGGACCCTGGACCGCCTGGAATCACCGGACTGAATCAGCTTTATGGCGATTGCCGGGTAACCTGGAAGGCGGCAAACCGATTTGATCTTCCGGCGCTGTCTGCACGAAGAGTAACGAATGGGATAGTGCGATCGACCTTAGGCGGCCTTACTTTTTATTAATTGCTTTGATCCATTACGATCTGATGGTGCTCCATCATGCCTGGTGATTTTGTGCAGAGCGAAACAACCAGACGAAAATCCGTGCTGTGTGCGAACACTGTTCAAGTACTCAACGTCTTTCAACCGGTGAAGGCGAAGCCTGAACGTTCCGGGTCGCTGCAAGAAAAACGCTGCCTCGATTCCTCGTCGCGCTTCGGCAAGCACGCTTCTTGACGGAATTTCGCACTTGATCAGGAGGCCGCTTTCTTCGCGCTGGCCGTCAAAAAGCCGGTCGGCGAAAGGGGAATGATTCCTGCAGGCCGTCTGCGGCTCAGATAATCCCCTGCGCCAGCCGTTGGATGCGGGCACGACAGGGCCGGACCGACGCGGCAGCGTCTTGGAGTGCGGCAGTCCTCTGCCGCATTCGAGCGCGTCCGACGGTCCAAAAGCGCCAGAGGGCTGGCGCACCCCAAGACCTGGCGGAAGTTTGGAGCACCTTCGTGCGGGCCGCCCCCCACCTTCGTCATGGAACTGATGCTGGGCATCAAGATCACCGACTATTGCGACCAGGCCAACCTCACCACCCGGGAGCGGCTCGATCTGTTCATCAAGGTCGGTCACACCTTCCAACACGCGCAGCAGAAGGGGATCATCCATCGCGACATCAAGCCGTCGAAGATCCGCGTCACGCTGCACGGTTCCGCGTCGGCGAGAGTGCCGAAGGTGATTGATTTCGGCATTTCGAAGGCGACGGAGGGCCGGCTGACGGACAACACGGTTAACACGCAACTCAACCAGTTCATCGGCCTACATGACTCCGGAGCAGGCGGAGATGAGCGGGCTGGAAATTGATACGCGCAGCGACATCCACAACCTGGGCGTGTTGCTCTACGAACTGCTGGCCGGCAGCACGCCGTTTGATGCGAAGGAGTTGATGTCGCAAGGCATCGACGCGATGCGCAAGACGATTCGCGAGAAGGACCGCCCGGGCCGCTCCGAGACCGCCAACGGGATCGCATCTGATTTCAAACGTGATCTCAACCATGAGCCAGTCGTCGCCCGCGCTCCAGCCGCGGCCTGGCAGCACGAAACGAGGAAGCTGAATCCACGCGAGCAGCGTGAGTGGGAACCCTTCAACCCGGCGGATGGATGATTCACAACACCCTGACTGCCCGCCAAACTGAGTGAACAACCGATTCGCGTGACGGACGCATGGACGCGTGAGAATCCGTTAGACAACGGGCTTATTCGGGGATTTTTTGGATCGGAGGATCCGCTCCGCATGGCGGGTGCCAAGCGCGTGCGGATCCCGAATGCCCACCGTCCGGTTCACCGTACCACCGGAACGCTGCACCGCTCTTGCAGCCACGTCACATCCACATTGTTCGGTGATGCCTGACCGTCGCCGAGTTGGATTTTCCCCAGGGGACGCGTCGTTCGCGGGTCCTGCCACCGATGGATTTCCGCGTGACCATCGGCAAAGGTGACCCCCCCTGCCCGGTTATGGTAGCTGGCGGGAAAGTTGATCATTTGCGTCTGCGCTCCCGTGGCAATGAGGTTCACCCCAAACGCGCCATCGTCGATGCTATCCTCGCGCTCATCCACGAACGTGAAGATCTGCGACGGATTGGGGATCTGGGATTGCTTGCGGAAGTTGACGAACTTTTCATCCGGCGCATTGTGCCAGTTCCCCGGGCAGTTCATTTTCTGATTGAGCGCGACACTACGAACGCGAGCGAAGGTCTTGCCACCATGTTTGGAAGTGCTTTTGTCGGCCGGACATTTGTAAATCGTCAGGGATTCGTTGTAGGGCCACAGCTTCCCTCGAGGCGACATCAGATTCAAAACGTTCGTATTGTCCGGCTCAGCGACGGCAATGCTCATCCAACCCTGGCACCAACCATTCGGTTCCCGCAGCCAAGCCGCGACCACCAAGCGATCCTCGAAGTCGGCCGAATAAAGCGTCCACGCGAGGTTCAGCTGCCGCAGGCTGTTCAGGCAATAGATCCCATGTGCTTTCGTCTTCGCCTTGCTCAGCGCTGGAAGCAGCATGCCGGCGAGGATGGCAATGATCGCAATCACGACCAAAAGTTCGATGAGCGTAAAACCCGCCTGAGCCGGACGCGGCCGACGGGAGACTGCGGAAACTCGTGGAGGTTTCATGAGCAGCATGGATTAAACTAATAGGAATTTACTTTGCACGACTGAAGTACAAATACTAAACGTTCCGGGTTTCTGCCACTAGAAAAATGCCCTTTTGAGGCGATCCTTGGAGGCTTCCCGGCTGGGATAATTTTGTCTCCCTGGAGGCTGAAAACAGAAATATCGCCGAAGCGACCGCAAGGGACTCCGGCGACCGTTGCGCCGTGGGCATGGGAGGCATCCTCGATTAACGCCAGCCCGTGGGCATTTGCCCGTTCGCGCCACTCAGCCACCTTGCATGGCAATCCCCACAGATGTACGAGCGCGGCCGCTTTGGTTTGTGGAGTGATGCGTCGGGCTGCATCCTTCGGATCAATGCCCGGTGCAGAATGCATCTCGGTGGCTAAGGGTGAGGAGCCTTCCAACGTCGTCTTGAACACAAAGCTGGCCTTGTGTGGCAGGAGATTCTCGATCCAAACGGGCCCCTCGCCATGATCAAGAAATCACCAGCAATTTCCAAGAGACTACGTTAGCCTCGCGGCATGCCGGATTGGTTTCATCGAACTGTCAGCCAGCCGCTGCTCTTTGCCTTGCCGGATAGCCTCTTCCGTCAGTCCTGGTTTTGGGGTTCGATGCTCGGGCTTGCCATGTTGATCGGCAGCTTGCTGGCTCTGGTCATCGCCTCTACTCGTGTCATTCTGCCCTACGACGAAGTGTTCTGCGGGCTCACCCGTGACCAGCTGTCCGCCCCTAACCCGCGGCTGCTGCCGTTCCTCGCGCACGATCGCGCCACCATGGGCGGGATGCTGATGGCCGCCGGAATCCCGTTCCTGCTCGCGGCATTGTGGGGCATCGGACGTGGGACGCGATGGCTGTGGTGGACGATGCTGCTGGCGGCGGTGCCCGCATACCTCTGCGCGATTGGTGTCCACTTCGTGATCGGCTACATGGACTTCCTTCACCTGCTACCGGCCTTCCTCGGACTGGGATTCCTGGTTGCGGGATTGATGGCGTGTCGCGCCTGGATGTGGGACGAGGGACCCCATCGTGCGGACACCATCCCCGGCTCAGAAGGCTGAGGCTCTTTCGATCAAACAATCATGATCAGAATTCTCGCTCGCAGCCGACGGAAACAAACCGAGGCACAATTCCCCCATGTTGGACGGATTCCCTTGTCCGAGCTTGGGCAGGACTGGTACAGGCTATAGCCATGAAGTGTCCCTGGCCTCTCTGTTCGATTGCGTTGAGCCTGACCGCCAGTGTTTGGCTCCCGGCCGCTGAACCCGCTGTGTTCAATCCAAAAATTGAACCCGCTTCAGATGCGCCCGCAAAAGCGATGCGAGGCATGAAGTTACCCGACGGTTTTGGAATCGAGTTGTTCGCTGCGGAGCCGATGGTGTCGAGCCCTGTGGGGATCGCCGTGGATGAAAAGGGAGCGGTTTACGCCGCAGAGACCTTCCGGCATGGGACGTCCGTCCGAGGGCATTTTGAGTGGTTGGAGGAAGATCTCGCTGCGCGGACAGTGGCTGATCGCGTTGCCTTCACCCGCCGCCTCGCTCCGGACATCAGTCTTTACACCCGGGAACATGAGCGGGTGCGAATGTTGGTGGACACCGACGGGGATGGACGAGCCGACCGATCCACGGTGTTCGCGGATGGGTTCAACGACATCGCAGCGGGATTGGGGGCCGACGTCATGGCGCGACGGGGGAAGGTCTATTTTGCATGCGTGCCGGACTTGTGGCTGCTGGAGGACAAAGATGGGGATGGACGAGCCGATGAACGGAAGAGCCTGCATCATGGGTACGGCGTGCATATCGGTTACACGGCCCACGACCTGCATGGATTGGAGATGGGACCGGACGGCAAGATCTACTTCACGATGGCCGACCGGGGAATGCACGTGGAGCATGAAGGGAAGACGTTTGCCTACCCGGACACAGGCACGGCGCTGCGCTGCAATCCGGACGGCTCTGAACTGGAGGTTTTCGCGACAGGCTTACGCAACCCGCAGGATTTGGCCTTTGATGAATTTGGCAACTTGTTCACAGGCGACAACAACGCGGATGGAGGTGACAAAGCGCGGGTGGTTTACATCGTCGAGGGCGGAGACAGCGGCTGGCGGATCGGATATCAGTTCATCCCTCCGGATATCCGGCCATGGAATGCTGAACGGTTATGGCATCTCCCGTTTTCCGAGCAGGCGGCCTATCTGATTCCACCCATCGGGCATTTGGCGTCGGGGCCGTCGGGTTTGGAATATTATCCGGGATTGGGGTTCGGGGAGGCGTATCGCGGATCGTTTCTTCTTTGTGACTACCGCTACAGCCCCACAGCCAGCACACTGTTTCGCTTTACGGTTCGACCTCAGGGGGCGGGTTTCGAAATGGGTGTGGTGGAGAGTTTCCTGAAGGGAGCAGTGCCAACCGATGTGGAGTTTGGGCCTGACGGTTGTTTATACGTCTCGGAAATGGATGGCGCGCCCCCTTCGGTCAATCGAGGCCGAGTGTATCGCGTGTTTGATCGATTGAGACGGACGGAGGCCGCGGTCGTGGAAATGAAGGCACTGTTTGCGGCAGGTTTTGAGTCCAGATCCGAGGCGGAGTTGGAAAAGCTGTTAACCCATGCGGACATGCGTGTTCGGTTGGAAGCGCAGTTCGCGCTGGCAGAACGGGGAGCGGCCTCTGTGTTTGCAAGGGTCCTTCAGAATTCAGAGCATCGATTGGCAAGGCTGCACGCGATCTGGGGTGTTGGACAACTGGCACGCAAGACGTCATCGGCTGCCGCGTTGGTTGCAGAAGCCTTGGAAGATGGTGATCCAGAAGTCCGTGCTCAAGTGGTGAAAGTGTTGGGTGAAGCACGCTACCTCGCCTCGTTCGATGCGCTGACGGCACGGTTGAAGGATCAAAGCTCCCGGGTTCGGTTTTTCTCAGCGATCAGCTTGGGCAAACTAGGCCGGAGCGAAGCTGTGGATCCGTTGCTGGGCATGTTACGGGAGAATTCGGGGAACGACCCCTATCTTCGTCACGCAGGCTCGATGGGACTCGCGGGGACCGGCGCGCCGGAGAAATTGTTATCTGCAGTTCGACGTGCTTCCAGCGCGGAACGGATGGGCGTGTTGCTGGCCTTGCGCCGTCTACAGCACCCTGGGGTCGCAGAATTTCTAAACGACTCCGATCCGCTCCTGGTGGTGGAAGCAGCCCGCGCCATTTACGACATGCCAATCACCCCCGCGCTGCCTGCGCTGGCTGGACTATGGAACAGCTCCAGGGTGAGGCTGACGGGCGGAGGAGAGGCGAGCCGTGCGTTGATCCGCCGCGTGCTGAGCGCGAACTACCGGTTGGGCCATGCGGCACACGCGCAGGTGCTGGCTGACATGGCCAACGAACCGCAAATGACCGCGGCTTTCCGTGTCGAGGCCATTGAGTTGTTGACACGCTGGGCTGCACCTTCAGGTCGCGATTCCTACCTCGGGATTTGGCGGCCCGTGGCCTCGCGTCCCGGAAACGTGGCTCGGGAAGCACTGCGGGGATCGATCGGGATCCTGTTGACTCAAACAGCGGACATCGCGGTTGCTGCCGCGCGGTTTGCTGCCGACCACGGTTTGGACGAGGCCAGCAACGCGCTGGTTGAGGCGGTGCAGGCCGCGGGAAGTCCACCGGAGCTTGGAACCGCGGCGTTGCAGGCGCTGGACAAGCTCGGGAGCAAGCGTTTGACCGAGGCAGTGATGCTCGCATCGGAATCGCCTCATGCGGCGCTGCAGGCGGAAGCCAGCCGACTGATCCCGAGGATCGCCCCGGACAAGGCTGTTGAGCTTTTGGAAAAGTCGTTGAAGAGCTCCTCCATTCGTGTTCAGCAAAGTGCCCTCACGTCATTGGCAGCACTGCCTGTATCTCGATCGGACGATGTGTTGCTCTCCCATTTTGAAAGGATGGAAAAGGGTGAACTGAGGCCCGAACTGCACCTGGAGCTGTTGACGGCCATGGGAGCACGTCAAACTCCCGAACTCAAAGCGCGGCTGGCGGCGCGGACCCGAGGGTTCTTGAGCACGGACCCTCTGGCGGGGTATCGGGAGACCCTGGCCGGAGGAGACGCGGGCCGTGGACGAAAAATCTTCTTCGACAAGGCGGAGGCACAATGCGTGCGTTGTCATGTGGTGGAGAAAACAGGGGGCGAAGTAGGTCCTGATCTGTCGGCGTTGGCCACGCGGGCGAGTCGGGAACAGATACTGGAATCGCTCCTGGACCCGAATCGCTCGATTGTGCCGGGCTACGCCAACATTGAGTTGACGCTTAAGAACGAAGAAAGCGTGACGGGAGTGTTGAAGAGCGATGGGCCCGAGGCGGTGGAACTGGTCGAATTGAGTGGCAAAAAGGTTCGGATATCCAAGGACGAAATTGTCGGGCGCCGGGAGGGTCTTTCCTCGATGCCAACCAATATGGCAGAGTTTCTGACCAAGGCTGAGATTCGGGACCTGGTGGAGTTCCTCGCGAACCTGGGAATTCCGAAAAAGCTGTAGCTTGAGGGTTCAACCTCGAGACTGCCTCTCTCGCCATGATACCCCTCGAACAGATTGTCCTGTTCTACGCCGTAGGTGTTGTGACCACCGCCATCCACTTTCTGGTATTCAACCTCCTGACCCGCCCCGCACTGGGATGACGCCGGATCCCGGCCCATGGGGTCTCGGTCACCTGCGCCATGATCTGGTCCTCTCGGGCGCTGGCCATGCAGGGCGGCGCGGCGGCCTGGCGCGGGTTTTCGCCGTAGGGGCTGCCGACGTGGTCGAGCACCTGATCCTCGTATTGGCCGGGCCGGTCATAGACGCCGCTGTTGCAGCCCGGCGACAACTTCCACTCGAACCGCAACTCGAAATCGTCGGGCACGGGCTTCGCCTTCCACGTCAAGTCGCCACCCTTGTCCCTGCGGTAGAATGCGCCGTCCACGATGATCCAGTTGCCCTTCTGCTCCCAGCCGGCTCTCCTGTTTTCTCCGGAGCTCCATGCCTGACGAAGCATCACGCCGCCGGCCGGTCGTCCTCGTCTGGACCGGCGAGCTCGGCCGAACCCCGTTCGCGCAAGGGAGCGACGGCCGCGACCAACCACGCTGTCCAACCCCTTGAAACACGCTCGGCTTCGACGAGATCTTCTATCCGTTTCCTATGCGTGAGTCACCCCGTTGACAACATTCGGCAACGGTTCCCCGCGCAGCGCCGTCACCGCGAACTTGGCCGCGGTTTCGCGAAGTGTTCGTACTGCTTTGGGACTGGCCGAGGCGATGTGCGACGCGACGATCACGTTCGGCAATGAACGCAACGCGCTGTCCGCCGGGATCGGCTCGGGGTCGCAAACGTCGAGCGCCGCGTAGGCAATCTGTCCCGATTGCAGCGCGGCGACGAGAGCGGCCGTGTCGATCAAGTCGCCTCGCGCCAGGTTGATGACGACCGACCCTTGTTTCATCCGACCGAGCGAATCGGCATTCAGCAGCTTCTTCGTCTGCGGTGTCGACGGGCAATGCAAACTGACGATGTCGGACTGAGCCAACAATTCGTCGAGCGTGACCGGTTCGCATCCGGCGGCACGCACTGCGTCGGCAGGAACGAAGGCGTCATGCACAAGCCGCCGGCACTTGAACGGGCCCAGCCGCGACGCGACCTCGCGACCGATGCGCCCGAAGCCCACGAGTCCCGCGGTTTGATCGCGCAGCGTTCGCAACTGATCGAGCGCTGGCACCAAGCCCCACTTGCCCTCGCGAATATGCAGCGTGTTGGGCACGACCTGCCGAGTGACACCGAGAATGAACGCCAGCGTGTGATCGGCGACTTCATCGATGCAGTAGTCGGGAATGTTGCAGACCGGAATGCCCCGCTCGCGCGCTGCCTTCCCGTCGACGTTGTCATAGCCGATGCCGTAACGCACGATGACCTTCGCACGCCTCATGGCCCCAATCACGTCCGCATTGATCGGCGCGAATTGAGTGATGACCGCGTCCGCCTCGGCGACCAGCGCCTGCAGCGCGGGAATCTGTTTGTCATTTCCGCTCCGCAACTCAAGGCCGGCGGCGGACAGAATCGCCTGCTCGACGTCCAGGTTCGGGAATGTGTAATCGGTGATCGCTACGGTCGGCATGGCGGGAAGCCTCGGTGGTGCGGGACGGGGACAATGAATTGACGCGGGATTAAATTGTCAGACTATCCACCGCGTTAGTTTTTGGTCCGCCATCGTGCCGAAGAATCTCATGCAGACGACTGATCGGAATTTGCTTTTCACGGCTGGAGGCGAAGCCTGAACGTTTCGGGTCTCTGCCGCAAGAGAAACGCTGCTTCGATTCCTCGTCGCGCTTCGGCAAGCACGCTTCTCGACGGAATTTCGCACTTGATCATGAGGCCGCTCTCTTCGCGCTGGCCGTCAAAAAGCCGGTCGGGCGAAAGGGGAGTCCTTCCTGCCGGTCGTCTGCGGTTCGGATAAGCCCCTGCGCCAGCCGTTGGATGCGGGCACGACAGGGCCGGACCGACGCGGCAGCGTCTTGGAGTGCGGCAGTCCTCTGCCGCATTCGAGCGCGTCCGACGGTCCAAAAGCGCCAGAGGGCTGGCGCACCCCAAGACCTGGCGGAAGTTTGGAGCACCTTCGTGCGGGCCGCCCCCCACCTTCGTCATGGAACTGATGCTGGGCATCAAGATCACCGACTATTGCGACCAGGCCAACCTCACCACCCGGGAGCGGCTCGATCTGTTCATCAAGGTCGGTCAAACCATCCAGCACGCGCAGCAGAAGGGGGTCATCCACCGCGACATCAAACCGTCGAAGATTCGCAGCTTCATCCGTTTCTCGAAGCTGATGGAAAAACGGAATGGAATTCATAAGCCCGGGCGGTGCATCCCGATGTTGCCGGTGATGCAGGTAGGGCGCGTCCGTCCCGGTGCGCCGCCGGAGCATGATGTTTTGCATCCCGTGGGCGGCGGGCTGGGACAGGCCCGCCCTACCAACAACATCGGGATACACGGAAGCCCGGGGACGGAATTCAGGACGACGCATGCGCATCATCGCCACCCATCCTCTTCGAACTTCCGCAAGGAAAGTGCGCTGGCACGGATTGGGTGCCTACTTGGGTTTGCTGGCGCGAGCCATGATCTCCCCTCGGCGTTTCGCGAGGTCGCGTCAGGCTTGCCGGTTCTGGTACGACGGAAGGCGGTAGAGGGGCTCGTCCGATCACGGCGGCCAAGGCGCGTCATCCTTGAGCGGAGACGAGGTGCGCACCTGGATCCAAGGCACATCCCTCGGGCCGGTGGGGTTGCCCACGATCTTCTTGGAAAGCGTGTGCGGATCGACCCATTTCCTGATCTCCGCGTGGCCGTCCGCGAAGGATAAACCGCAGGCTCCATTGTGATAATTGGCGGGCATGTTTCCCCAGAGATGCTTTCGGTTGACGAACACCAGGAAATAGCCGTCGTCGATGGCATCGGGATGTTCGTCGAGAAAGACAAAAGCCTGGGAGGGCGACGGACGAAGAATTTCGGTGTACTTCCTGAAAGTGTAATGGGTGTTGCGGATTTCGGCGGTGTACCAGCTGTCGCCATTCATATTGCCGCTCATCGAAATGCTGCGAACGCGGGGATGATTGCGGCCCCCCAGCCGCACGAAGCTTTGGTCGGCCGGGCATTTGTAAATTTCCAGGGCCTGGTTGTAATTCCAGAGCATGCCCCGAGGGGCTTTGAGCAAGTTGACGTTGGTGGCTTCCTGCGGAGTCTGTAGCCATCCTTCAATCCACCCGATCTGGGCGCCGGTGCCATTGGGGACGAGCCGTTCCCTGTTGTCGTCCGCATACATGTACCAAGCCAGATTCAACTGCTTGAGGTTGCTCATGCATTTGATGCCCTGGGCTTTGGTTTTGGATTTGGACAAGGCGGGGAGCAACATGCCGGCGAGAATCGCGATGATGGCGATCACCACGAGCAGTTCGATCAGCGTGAAGCCGGTCGAATTCCGGCGGCGGGAGGGGCGCGTCAAACAAAGCGGGTTCATGATAGCAATGTCTTCCAGGTGAAGTGAGGCCGAAGTTGCTCCGACCGAAAGGAGCGATCAAGTCTCAAATGTCGCTAAATTCATCGCGGTCCTGGATTTCCATCCAGACGGTCGATAAGCCTGATGCTCATCGAACCGACCGAAGGCCTGTTTACATCCGTGCGATTCGTGGGCAGATTATTTCCTTATCCGTGGATTTGGCTTGGACCGAGAGGTTTTTCTCTTTTTTGAGACGATGATCCTCTTTGAGGTCGTCTGCTGCAGCCTTGCTGGTCGAAATCTCGGTCAGCGTTTGGCAGCCGTTGGAGAAACTGGCGGAGAAGCGCGGCTCGTCCTGAGCGTTGCCGCTAGGCGACGATCTCCAGCGCTTTGCGTTCGTCCGACTTCGGTTCGGTCAGCGCCGCGATGCGTTCATCCAACGTGGTCAGCATTCCACCCCGGCGGAGGGCGAGACCGAGCGGATACGCATCGTTCACCTGCTGATGGCCGAGCAAGCGCGCCCCGGCAAATGCGATGGCTTCAGCGAAGGACGGTTCATCCGGCCAGAACGCATGGCCTCGGGCAGGGGCGAAACGATGTCCAAGGAGATGGAGCGCAGATACTCGCTCGGCTTGCGCTGGAGCTTCAGCGGACCGCGTTTGAGGACGTGCAACCGATGATCCATGTGTCCGCAAATGCAGGGCAGGGTGCCGCCGAGGTGCGGGCAGACGAGCTTGAGCTAAAGCGGTCGGCACCTTTGTCGTTCAGTTTGTCAACGACAAGCCAGGGTTCCAGCGGTTGATGCTGGCCGCCCATGCACGCCGTCCATTCAGTCCAGATCGGTGTTGAGGGTGGCGTGTCCCACCGGGCTCAGTCCAACTCACGCAAGGAAAGGGGCATCGTTCTATCTCCCATGCCGAATCAGCAGCGTTTCCCTGTCTGCAAAGCGATGGGTAAATTCAGTCGTCTGCTGGGTCAGGGTTCGACCGGTGAAGGGGTCAAACAGACGAGCGGGGCTTGGCCAACGCAACGTGCGTTCACCCGCGCCATCCGCGTTCAGGCACAGATAGCTGCGGCTCGCGTAAAGGGTGTCGTCCCGGTCGTTGTAAATGTGGATACCCGCCTGGCGGGCCAGCGCCCGCAGCAACGACACGGGCAGGACGGGATTCAGTGTGTAGATGGAGTTCCAGTCCTTCAGCCGCTTCATCGCCAAGGCAACTTCACCATGTCCCTCGACGTGTCCCAGCGCGATGGCCTGCGGATCTTCGACACTGAACCATTGCCCCCAGACGTGTTCGTGCCCGATGATCTTGCTGGCAGCAGCCACACCTGCCAGCAGGGCCGACCCCGCCGCGTTCAGCGACATCCGCAACCGGAGCCGCTCGCCGGCTTTTCCGGGCACGAGACGAATGTGGGTCAACTCGTGCATCGCCTCGACGGAAGCCTTCGGCCCGTTGAACAACCCGGGCGCGTAACACCACAGCACCGTGCGCCGGATGAGTTCGCGCTGCCGGTCGGTCAGATGGAAGCAGTTCAGGAAGATGACGAGCTTGTATCGCTTCATTTCGGCCCGCGCGAGATCGTCCACCAGGATCGAGTCATGAGGCGCGCCCAGTTTTGCGAGTTGCACCTGGGCGGGCTGAAGGGTCTGTTGTAGGAACCCGCTCTCGAACGTGGCATAGCCGCATGACACCTCCTCTGACACCACGAGAATCTCGGCCACGGAAGAGCAATCGTCCTGCTTCGCTTCATCCAGCAGCGCATTCAGTCGCGTCACCTCGGCCATCAGTTCCGGGGCGTCAAAATAGCCGCCGTGCAAATCAAAAAAGCTCTGGTAAATGCCGTTCCTGAGTACAAAGCCCGCGCCGCGCCGGTATTGCCAGATGGTCTCCTGCGCCGTCCCGGTCACGCCAAGTTCCTTGCGGTAACGTTCGACGGTCGCGCGGTCCTGGCTGGCGCGGTGTATTTCGTCATAGCGAAACGAAACCGTGTCGTTGTCGTGATACCACAGCTTACCGTGCAGGCCGACCGAGGTGATGGGCGCACGGGCGTAATCCGCGCCGCGACCCAGCGCGCGGTTGTGGTAGCTGGCGGTGACGATGGCGAAGTCGAGATGTTTCGAGCGGAGCAACCGGTCGAGCGCGTTGTGGCCGTATTCCGGGTCGCCGCCAAACTCGAACATGTAACAATAGAACGCGCCGACGACTTTCCGGAAGTCACTCGCCTCTTTGGCGGCGCCCAAGAAAACCTCCATCGTGTCCGGCACGAGGTCGTTGTAGAAAAGATACCAATCGATCACCGCCATCTCGGTGGCCGGGTCGCGGAAGGTGCGCTGGTTTCTCCCGGCCTCACGCGCGGCTTGGGACGGCACCTTGACCTTCTCGAACTCAGCCCGCGGGTCACTCCAGGCGTGGCGCAGGGCATCGGCGGTGTCGGCGCGCCATTGCAGCGAGGCCAGGGACGGAAACGCCTTGCCGTCGCGCCCGTGGCCGATGCCCTGGCGGTAGTGCTTTCCGCCATGCGACAACACCTGGCACTCGTCGGGATTGGCCTTTGCCCACCAGTCCGGCGGCGTGAGGTAGATGCGCGGCAACAGCAGCCCGCGCGGATTGGCTTCCAGCACGCGAGGTGCGAGCGCGTCCAGCGCCTCAAAATTCCATTAGTCCGTCCCGAGCCAGACCGGCGTTCCGAACCCGGGGCCGAGATTCGTCGAGAAACTAAACACGTCCGTGCCCGCTTCGGTGAATTGCCCGAAGACCCGCGTCCCCGGAACATACGTCTCGAACACCGGCTTGGTGTAAGGCTGGCCATCGAGGAAGAACCTCGGCTGGCCCCGATGCCGCCGCACCTCGGTCCGCGGGCCGGGCGCCCTAGCCCGCATATTTCATGGCGCGATCGATTTTAGGAATTTGGAGGGCAAGATTTTCCTGAGACGCGGCGGAATGGGCGTTGGAGGGCTGGTGGTGGGGTGACGACAAGGGGGAACGGCGATATCGCGGGTGAAAACTCGACTTTGCGGGCGTTTTTGACGACGGCGCAGCTTTCGGAGATTTTCCGAATCCCAATCGCCTACGGGTTGTGGTGTCGGCGGCTAATCACTCCACAAGGCCGCGGCCAT
>VHDF01000106.1 GCA_016871495.1 Verrucomicrobiota bacterium
AACACGGGCAAATG
Source organism: Verrucomicrobiota bacterium (assembly GCA_016871495.1). Lineage (NCBI taxonomy): Bacteria > Pseudomonadati > Verrucomicrobiota > Verrucomicrobiota bacterium. The sequence continues at coordinate 15 of VHDF01000106.1, forward strand.
CCCGTTGAAGTAGACCACTTTGTCTCCTTCCGTTCGACACGCCAGATCGCGGTTGAGCTCCACAGACCCGGCAGGAAACATCGGTCATTGAACTTGCGGCATTCACTTATTCACCGCCACCACCCCCATCCTTGAAAGTCGAAAATGTCCCTCTTGGTCTCAATTCCATTCCACTCCACCCAATCTTTCCCCGCATGAGGTCAGGATGTCTGAGGCTGCTGCGGCATGATCCGAATCGTCCTGCTGTCGTCCACGGTTGGTATTTGGGTTGGCATGAGCAGTTCCGGGCAGTTTCGACCCTTTTCCGCTCATCATTATTCTCTCATTCCTTTCGGCAGAAATGGAGGGTTCCTTAACCCGAAAAAGAGCGGGACTTCACCCAGGGCCCGCCAATCCTTCTCGGACCATAAACTTTTGCCGGTTTCTGTCGATGAACGGGAGAATATCTTTCTTATGGAAATTCTGTCCATGCCCACCGGCCTCGTGCCGCTGGATCGCTCCGTGATCGAGTCGCGTGTCCGAAGTTGTGCCCGGCTTCCGTCCTTGGGCAGTGTCAACAGCGCGCTGCGCGAACTGCTCAACGCCGACCAGCGCTACACCTCCCAAATCTCCGAAGTCATCCGGCGGGATCCCAGTCTGACATCCCGCCTGCTGCGCCTGGTGAACTCGGTCTATTTCGGGAGGTCATCGCAGGTGAACAGCATTGAGGAGGCGGTGTTCTATCTAGGCGTGCGCCAGATCCGCCAACTCGCCATGGTCACGCCCGTAATCGAGGATTTCCAAAAACTCGCGGGCCATGCCGTGTTCGAATGGCGTGAGTTTTGGCAGCACTGCATCGGGGTCGCCATCATGACCCGAGAGGTGCTGAGCACCATTCAGTCGCCGGCCGACGACGCGGACTATGTCGCGGGACTGGTTCACGACGTCGGCAAGATCGTCATGGCCTCCGCTTTTCCGGCGCATTTTCATTCCATCCACGGCCAGGCTGCGGCCGCGGCTCGCGATCTGTGCGAGATCGAGACGGAAGTGCTCGGGATGAACCACTGCGAATTGGGAGCCTTGTATCTCCGAAATCACATCCTGCCCGAAGTCATGGTCGAATCGGCCGCCTTCCATCATCAACCGGAGCGGTCCACCCACTATACTTCCATCGTGGCCGCAGTGCAGATCGCGGATCTGCTGGTCCGGAACGCGCGCATCGGCAAGAGCGGCAATCGAATCGAAGTCTCCAGCGAGGACTGGATGCACGCGCCAGGATGGGATTTGCTCTTTCCGAATCCGCAGGAGGCGGAACAAGCGATCGCGCGCGCCGGACTCCAGCGGAGCTTGGAAAGGCTGCCCACAATCCTCGAAGGGCTCGTTTAGCGGCTGGACATCTGGATTCCACGTCGGCGTTGGAGTCGGTCCGGCCGAAGGGGCTCACCAGATCAAGAAAAGGATCAGGGCAAAAAAACCGCCCCGCCGGTGAGAGCGGAGCGGGTGGAGAGTCAGTTTCCTTTAGCTGCCCTTCTCGACTTTTTCACCGGCTTCCTTCCAGCCGCTGATGCCAGCCGAAAGGTGCTTGATGTTCTTGTAGCCGAGTTTCTTGGCCGCTTTGGCAGCCTGCGCGTAGGCATTGCACTTGGGTCCGCCGCAATAGGCGACCACCAAAGTGTTCTTGTCCGAGGGGAGCAACTTGGCGATCTCTTCGCCCTTGGCGTCGAAGTCGATCGCACCGGGAATGTGGCCTTTTTGCCAGGATTCGGTGCCGTTGACGTCGATGACGGCGACCTTCTTGTCAGCGATGGCCCTTTTCAGCTCAGTCACGCTGATGTCAGGAAATTCGCCGGCGTATGCGAGCACGGCGATCATGGCGGTGGCAAGGAATGTGAGGATTTTCTTCATGATTCGTAGTTGATGGATTGATCGGGCCATGGCGGCCCGGTAAGGCCGGATCCATGGACAGAGGAGATAGGACGCAACATTTGTTGGCAAAATTCAAGCCTGCTGATGCAGGTGGCCCCTCCCCAGTTCATCCAGAGGTTGTCGGTGACTGGGTTGTCCTGGTCACCCAGACAGCCCTGTCTGCTGTAGCGCAGGCTGCCCAACCTGCGGGGCGACGAAGGAAACCAGGCGCGTGGAGAGCATGAATGGGGCTCGTTCTTCACCCTCCGGGCCGAAGGGCCGTCGGCGAGTCGGCAGGCTGGGCAGCCTGCGCCACACGGCAGACCACTGCGGGATACACGGCCCCCTCCCCCCCCTGGGACGGCTCCCAAAGGCGCTCGGACTTGGATTGAAAATCTGCCGTTTTTCTCGAGTGCGAGTTTGACGGCACACCGGAGCACTATATAATACGTTTACATACTAATGAGTCCGAAAGTCCTCGAATGGACTCGCTTCGAACCTCGTCCCAAATTGATGAAACTGTTTTTCATGGTCGTGGCACTCGTCGGCCTTTTGGCCGGAGGGTATTATTTGAAACAAGCGAAGGCTCGGTCGGATTCGGACAAATCGGGCTCGGCCGCCTCCCGCCAGACCGTCGCCCCGGCCGTGACGACCAACATTCACTTTTCGGTGACTCTGGCCGGAGAAATCGGCCCGGCGGAACAAGTTTCGGTGCGTCCGGAGGTCAACGGCCGCATCTCGGAACTGCCGGTGGACATTGGGGATCGAGTGGCCAAGGGCACGTTGCTCTTCGCCTTGGATGACAAAGATCTACAAATCGAACTGGACACTCGGAAACAAGAGATCAGCAGTTCCGAATTGCAGTTGGAAAAGGCCCGGCTGCGCATGGAACAGGCGGAGCGAGATTATCAACGCGACCGCAAGTTATTCCAGGAGAAGCTGGTCAGCGAACAGGTGTACGAAACGAGCAAACAACTTTGGGATTCCGCCAAGAAAGACCATGAACTCGCCCAAAACTCCGTGCAACGGTCCCGGACCAGCCTCGAACAAACCAAAGAAAAACTGACCAAGACCCGGGTTACCGCCCCTTTCGATTGCACCGTCCTCACCCGGCCCATCTCCGCCGTCGGTCAAGCCGTCTCGGGCTCCGGAGGATTCAACAGCGGAACGGAAGTGATGACGATCGCCAACTTGGAAGACTTGGTCATCCTGGCCCATGTCAACCAGGCGGATGTCACCCGCCTGAAAGTCGGCATGGAAGTTCGTATCGCGGTCGAGGCCGTCACAGGACTCGTGGTGTCCGGCCTGGTGGAGCGTGTCTCCCCCCAAGCCACCATCGTCAACAACATCAAGGGTTTCTCCACCCGCATCCGGCTCAAAGCTCCCGACCAGCGCGTGCAGCCAGGCATGACGGCCAACATCACGATTCCCGTGGCTTCCGTGTCCAACGTGGTCGCCGTCCCGCTCGCCGCGGTGTTCACAGAATTCAATCCGGAACAGCAGCAAAACGAGCGATTCGTTTTTGTGGCTGAAGGGGACCATTTCGAAAAGCGACCCGTAAAGCTTGGCGTCTCGGACTATTTTCACGCCGAAATCAAACACGGCGTCAGCCAGGGCGATCACGTCGCGCTCGAAAAGCCCGCCTCCGACAAAATTCAATCCTCGGAGGCCGCTGGAAAAGGCTCTGTCAAACCGGTCTCCGTCGCCGGCGCTCATAAAACCTAGCCAACCCGCAAGGGCCAGCCCCTGATCACGCCCCGACAGACCCCAACGTCTTGTCCACGGCAGCCCGCCCCCCTTCCGGACAGGAATGTTCAGAGCCCATGAAAATCAGTCCGCCCCATTCTTCATCGCTTGAGCCATGGCCCTCGTCGAACTGAGAGACATCACGAAAATCTACCACCTGGGAGGCGAGGAAATTCGCGCCCTCGACGGAGTCAGTCTGGACATTCAACAAGGCGACTTCTGCTCCATCATCGGACCTTCCGGCAGCGGAAAATCGACCCTGATGCACATCCTGGGCTGCCTCGATTCGCCCACGTCCGGCACTCTCAAACTCGACGGACTCGAGATCCACAACGCGACGCCGAGGCAACTCGCCGGCATTCGAAATCAAAAAATCGGATTCGTGTTTCAGTTCTTCAATCTGCTGCCCAAGCTCAACGTCCTCCAAAACGTCGAACTGCCGATGATCTACACTGGACTGGGGGGCAAGGAGCGGCGTGAACGTGCCCTGACGGCACTTCGGGAAGTCGAACTGGACAACCGGGCCAAGCACCGCCCTTCCCAACTTTCGGGCGGTCAGCAGCAACGTGTCGCCATCGCCCGGGCGTTGGTCAACAATCCCAAGATCCTCTTTGCGGACGAACCGACGGGCAACCTCGATTCGCATACCGGGGAACTCATCCTGGACATGCTCCGCCGTTTTCACCGCGAGGGCCGCACCATCATCCTGGTTACGCATGATCCGGAAATTGCCGCCATGACTCCCAGGAAGATCGAAATCCGCGACGGAAAAATCGCGAAAAACCTCGACCGAAGACTGTCGGGACAGGACCGCGCCAGCAACTCACCACTCCTCTCGTAAGTTGAATCTGGTCAATGTCATCCTGACGGGATTCCGGGAAATCGCTTCCCACAAGTTTCGCTCTTTGCTCACCATCCTCGGCATCATCCTCGGCGTCTCCAGCTTGGTCGCGATGTCCGCCTTGGTCAAAGGCATGGAACTGGGCCTCAAGGAGGCTCTGACCGCCATGGGCGGGCTCGAGAAAATTCGCGTCGAAAGCCAGATGGATCTCCCCATTCACCAGCGCCATCTCCAAGACCGGGTCACCGGCGTGACCCTGCCGGACGTCGAAGCCTTGCGTCAAAGCGCCCCCCTCGTCCACACCATCACCCCATCCTACGAACTCTGGGGCCGGGGTTCACGGACTGTGCTGGCCTACAAGGACAAAACCGCCCGCCCGTTCTCCTTCGTGGGCACCTGGCCGGGAGCATTGGCCCTCAACGAACACATCGTGAAGCACGGCCGGATGTTCAACGAGTTGGACGAAGAGGAGGCACGGTCCGTCTGCGTCATCGGCACGGGCATACGGGACCAGCTTTTTGGGGATCCAGACGAGATCGGAACGGAAGTGATACCCATTGGCGAGATCATCACCATCAACCGCCAGCCCTTCACCATCGTGGGCATGTTTGAGCATTACGAAAGCGAACCCGCGCGAATCCAGCGGCTGGCAAGGGCGGCCGCCCGCAAGAACATGGGCGGCCCCAACCGGGGCTCCAGCCCCTGGGATCGCGCCAAGGGTGGACACTTCGCGTTTCGCCTGAAAAACAACACCGTTTACATTCCGCTGAAAACCATGCTGCTGAATTTTCAGTCCGGAACCAAAGCCGTTTCCTCGTTCAGCGCCCGCCTTTCCTCGCTGCAAATGAAAGTGAAGGACATCGACCTGCTCGAACCCGCGTTGCAACAAGTGCGCAACGTGCTCATGACCACGCACCATGGCTTGGAGGATTTCGCGTTTCGAACCGACGAAGACTGGGCCGCCGAAATCAGCCGGACCATACACGACGCGCGCATGAGCGGAGGCATCATCGCCGCCATCAGCCTCATCGTCGGCGGCATCGGCATCGCCAATATCATGCTCGCCAGCATCTCGGAGCGAGTGCGCGAAATCGGGATTCGCAAATCGATCGGAGCCACCACCCAGGATATCTTCGTGCAAATCCTGGTCGAAAGCACCGTCCTGGCCATGCTCGGCGGCGCGCTGGGACTGGCCGTTTCCGCCGGCCTCACTCATCTCGTCGGTCAATTCTCGCCCAACGAAAACACGCCGGTCATCACGTTGGCCGCCCTGCTGGCCGCGTTTGGCGCCAGTGTCGCGGTCGGCGTTCTGGCCGGCCTCTGGCCCGCCCTCAAAGCCTCCCGCCTGCACCCGATCCAAGCCCTCAAATACGACTAGCCTTCGCCGTGCCCCTGCTCAACGCCATTTTCATCGGTCTGAAGGACATCTGGGCTCACAAGTTCCGGTCCCTCCTGACGATGTTCGGCATCGTCCTGGGCGTGGCAAGCCTCGTCGCCATGGCCGCCATTGTCAAAGGCATGGAGAACGGAATGAAGGAGTCCATGGTCGCGATGGGCGGCGCTGACAAAGTCCGCATCGTGGACAGCGACGTGCCGATTCACCAGCGCCACTTGGAGGACCAATCACCGGGCAAGACCCTTCGTGATGTGCAGGCCCTTCTGCAGAACGCGCCGCTGGTGGAATTGATATCGCCCCAAATGAGCCTGGACTATCTGCGCGTCAGCCGCGGAAGCAAAAATACTTTTCCGATGGAGATGGTGGGCGTCCTTCCGGCAGCGTTGGAGATGGACCTCTTCGAGGTCGAGCATGGGCGGTATTTCGGAGACTTGGACCAGGAGTTTGCGAGCAGCGTCTGCGTCATCGGCACCGGCATTCGCGACGAACTCTTTGGATCGCCGGAGAAAACAGGCGAGCCCATCGTGCCGATCGGGGAAACCATCCACGTGGGCGGCCAGCCCTTCACCATCGTGGGCATGTTCAAACATTACGAAGGCGAGCAGACGCGAAAGATCCGCGAACTGGCCAAATTGGAGGCGAAGGGAAAGAAAAACCAAGGGGTGCAACGGAGGACGGGATGGGGCGGACGTCGCTGGGATGCGTTCGCCCGCAAGAATCACACGATTCATCTTCCGTTGAACACCGCATGGGTGAAGTTTCGCTCCGGCGGATCCCGCCGCAATCCCCTGCCCGACCCGCGGCTGGACGACATCGACATCCGCGTCGCCAACTTCGAGCGAATGTCCGAGGCTTTGCAGCAGGTCGAAAATGTGCTGATGCTCACGCACAACGGCATCAAAGATTTCGAACTCAGCACGCAGGAAGACCGGCTGGCGGACATCAACAAACGGATCAAGAACGCCAGGGTCAGCGGGGGAATCATCGCGGCGTTGAGCCTGCTCGTGGGCGGCATCGGGATCATGAACATCATGTTGGCCAGCATCAACGAGCGCATCCGGGAAATCGGCACCTGCAAAGCGCTCGGCGCCACAGGTCCCCACATTTTCGCGCAGATCTTGGTGGAAGGCGTGACGCTCTCTCTGCTGGGGGCCTTTCTGGGACTGAGCGCAACCTGGGGACTGGTCAAAATCATCGCCTGGGTCTCGCCCACCGCCAATGCCCCGGTCATCACCCTGACTCCCATGATCGTGGCCGTGGCTTTCAGCTTTCTCGTCGGGGTCGTGGCCGGATTTCTGCCCGCCATGAAAGCTGCTCGGCTGGATCCCATCCAGGCCTTGCGCTATGAGTAAGCCGGCCGCATCTCCCCAGCCCGGCCGGCCGGAATCTAAAACTTCAACGTAACCTGGCCGGCGAACATCTGTTCGCCTTGCTGCAAATCCCTATTCTGCCGCCCGTAACTGTACTGAGCCTTGACCTGCCAATGCCGGCTGAAACGATAGGCAAGCCCCGCCTCCGCCTTCCACATGTCATGATCCCAGCGCTCATCCTTTCCCGCTGGGTTGGTCACTTCCCCAAAAAACTGCTGATTCCAGCGCAAGGCCGCGGACCAACTCGCGTCGATCTTGTACTTCGCTTCAATGTAATAGGAGAGGGTGTCGGCATGGCCCACCGTGGGGACATCGAAGCGAGATCCGATGACCTCGCTCCACACCTGCCACCGATGGCGAGCATATCCAGCGTCAAAACCAAAGGTGGTCTGTTGAAAATCATCGCGGCCGGTTCCCGCAGGTAATCCAGCCTCCGCGGACTGAAGCAAATAACCGCCATGGCTTCCGGAAACCCCCAATTTCCAGGAGGCGTCCGGACGCCAGCCCAGTCGCCCGGAATAAGTGGGATCGTCCCAGCCGTTTTGGACCGGATCCCACGCGGGGGGCGCGACGAAATCGACGCATTCTTTAACTCGAACGCATAATCGAACCTTTCAACCGAGCCGCCCACAAGCGCGCCCGCGGCATAACTCGGCCCCCAGAGGACGGGCAGCCATTTTCCCTTCTCGTCGGCTTTCGATTTGCGTCCTAAAAACGCGGCGGCGCTCGGAGGCGCCACGCTATCCGTCATCGTCAGGACATTTTCGTAAGGCAGTGGCGCGTTGACAAACGGATTGTGCCAGGAGTCATGGCGAACCTCCCCGCCTGGATGAAGGACTCTCCCATCCTCCCAAGGAGTGTAGCGCAGAAAGTATTCGTCCAACCGCTCGTCTCCACGAGGTTTGGAGTTGGGATCAAACCCTCGGTCGAACCGCATCTGCACCAGGCTGTAGAGCTTGCCGCCCCATCGAGAGTCCAGGAACAGCGACATGCGGGGAGCAATGAGATACTCGCGATCACTGAACACCAAGCCCGGAGGAGTGCCGTCCACGGTGTAACCCTCGAAATCAAGCAACCCGCCCAGTTCGGCCCGCACCGCGCCGCCCGCACTCTGATAGGACAAACCCTCGTCCAATCGATCCAGCCAACTCGCCTCGGCTTCCGCCATCAACGGGACGGCCATCGCGCATCCCGCCGCCATCGAAACAGCTTATCGACCGAACCCGGTCCAGTTGCTCCCAGCACTCCAATCGGAGCATCCCAACTTCGAGTTGACCGCAACGTCAGAGCGTTTCATGGACAAGCAAGAGTTCGACAGCGTTTCAGAGGGAAATCAAGAATTAGCCGAGTAATTTGAAAGCGCAAACAGGATCCGCGAATCCCTTGAGCACCAAAGGCTCTAAGGGCTCGATCTGCGGCGGGTCGCGCAGGCGATCTCGGGTGGTGGAATCAATCACGACCTCCATTCTCCCCGCCTTGCTGCAGAGCCTGGAGGCCAGATTCACCCGCTCGCCCAGCACCGTGTAATTGAGGCGGTCGGCCGAACCCATGCACCCCGCCACGGCGAGTCCCGAGGCCACGCCAATTCCCATTTCGATCTTGTACTTCGAAGTGGTGTTCAAGCGACCCCGTTCTTCGATCATGCTCAACGCGCATCGCGCCGCCAAATCGGCGTCCTCGCCGTAACTTTTGGGGGCTCCAAAAATGGCCATGATCAGGTCCCCCACAAACTTGTCCACCACCCCGTGATGCGCGTGCACGCCCCGGGTAAGCGCGGTCATGTGCTCATTGAGCATCGCGATCACTTCCTGGGGAGGCATGCGCTCCGTCAAGGCCGTGAAACCGCGGATGTCACAAAACAACACGCTGATGTCGCGCGTTTCACCACCCAGCGTGACCCGCCCGCTCATCAATTCGGAGGCGACCTGCTTGTCCGCCACCGGGTTGAGCACGTGATGATACTTCTCCTTGAGCGCCAGACCTTCCGCCATCTCATTGAACGAGGAGGTTAGCTCACCAATCTCATCGCGGCTCTTGACCGGCAATCGAATGTCGAATCGTCCCTCTAAAATGTCCTTCGTCGCCGCCGCCAACCGATTCACAGGCACGGTCAATCCATGCGCAACAAGCAGGCTGATGGCCACACCCAGGGCCAGACCCATGGCGCCAAAAGCCGCGATGCGGGCTCCCAATTCGCGCTGCCGCGAGGCGGCCTCGGTCATGGAGACCGCGGAAAGCAAATACGCGGGCGGAAAACCCGCCGAAGCCGCCAGCCTCCGGAAAGCAAACAAATAGGGCTTGCTCCCCACCTCCATCCGCCGTTCACCGTTGGCCGGCGAATCCGCCAGCTTCGACTTGAAAAAACGGGCCACTTCAGGGTCGGTCCAAGGGCTCTGGCGCGAATCGGTCGCTCCTTCGATCCAAACCGCCACCGAGTTCTCCGTGGCGCGTCCGGCTGCGGCAATGAGAGGGAATCCCACGACGACGGAACCGAGGACCTGACCGTCATGAGGATCGCCAATCCGCGTCACCACCACCTCCTGCAAGGAGGTTCGGCCTGGGGCGCCCATCCACGTCAAATACCCCACGCCTTGTTCTTCCGCGCCCTGCATCGTCGCCCCCAACAGCCGAAGTTTTCGCTCCAGCGTCTCTCCACCCTCGACGGTTCCTTTCAATCCCGCGTTGATCCCCGACGGAGGAGGAAGGACTTCGCCTTTCGCGTTGAGCAATCGATAAAAAACCGTAGGGGTACCGTCCTCGTCGCTCGGGACGGCAGGGGCTTCACTCGAGACCAAGGACTGGAGCTCGTCCGCGGCGTTTTGGTAGAGCAACTCCAAGCCTTCGTCATCCTTCTCGTTCGCGGCGGCGGCTTCAGCCAATCGTAACAGACTGGAACGTATCCGGACGCCCCGTTCACCGGAAAGGGCGCTGGTGCGGCGTCGAACCTCCTGCAATCGGGCCTGTTGAAGCTTGCCGAAGAACTCGAATTGGGCCCGTGCTTGAGTTTCCGCCTGGCTCGCATACGCGGCCTCAACACTCTGCCGAGTCACCTGAAGGGTTCCCGCGACCACCGCCCCGACCACAGACGCGATCACGAGGGTAAGTTTGGCGCGAACCCCCAGCCTCAAGAGGCTCTCCCCCTCTCCTCGCTTGAATCCCGGTTCGCTCATTCGCCCTTCCCGGGACTAAGGCACCACCGGAAAATCGACTTTCAACCGGGAACCGGCCTCCAAGGTCACAGGATGAGACCACGTCACAGTGGGACTGATCCATACTTTGAGTGTAAACTTTCATGACGGCAGATTCTCGAGTCGGTAACGCCCATCGGGCGACGTCTTGACAAAATAAGGCGTCTTCAGCACCACGATGTTGGCCCGCATGTCCTTGTGAATCTCACAGTGCAAATCCACCACGCCGGCCTTGTCAAAGGTCACCGTCGGAGGCTTCTCGTCTTTTCGATAGCGTCCAAGGTCCAGCTTCTTGGCCCGGCTTCCCGAAAGGACGTTATGGAACTCATCATCCAAATTCGGAAAGGCGACGGTGGTTCCCTCCCGGATGGCCATCAGGTTGGGAGTGAATTGCAAATTCTTCTGCTCGAGTTTCACCAAGGTCGGCGCCGCCGGGGCTACCGGAAAATCCCCTTCCAGATACACAATCGCAGCCGGAGGATCCACCGGCGCACTCACTTTACCCCCTTGGTAACGAGCCGGCATCGAGGCGCCAGGCTTGGGCGCGGGCAGTTTAACCACGCCCTCGACCCCTGCCTCTGCCCCTTGCGCCACGCTCGAATACCAGCCCGGCAAGAGCAGGAAACCGAACGCACTGAGGAAAAGAATCCTGAAGATCGCCATAAGAGGTCGGATGTTGGGCGGACGTTAAGCAAGAATCAGGGGTGAACCAAGCCATAAAGCCCGCCCCTCTCGTGCGTTTTCCCTTGGTACGATCGGCGGCCGCTTGTTATCGTTTTCCCGTCATCCAACGCCTCCGTCAACCGTGGAACCTTGGCGGTGTCGGCACGTACCGCGACGAGCGGCAACCGGCCCCGGCGTGAGCGTCGCAACGATTCTTGAAGACATGAGCAACTCGAAACCTAGACCCAACAATTTTCCAAAGCTCCACAACGCCATGTGGCCCGGCTTGGTCGGCAAAGGCAGCCCCGGCGCCGAACCGTGCATCGACCTCGATACCATGCTTGACCTCACGGCCAAGGCCGAGGTGAACGGCGTTCGCTTCGATGGCGTGGATCTCTTCCTCTACGATCCCCACGTTTCCATCGACCTCAGCGACGACGGAATCAAACGATTGGCCGACAAAATCCAGGCCAAGGGGTTTGTCGTCGGATCCGTGGTCGCTCCGGTCTGGTTCGACGCCTCGGCCATGGGCGACGAAACGAAACGAAAGAACTGGGTCGAACACGTGCGCAAAGCCTGCCGCATCGCTCGCAAACTGAGAGAACTGGGCGCCCGCCCCCACGGCATCGTGCGCATCGACTCCGCCGCCTCGGTCCACGACTGGTCCAATGACCCTGTCGGCAACACCAAACTCATCGCCCGAACCTTCCGCGAGGGCGGCAAAGTGGCCAAAGACCACGGCGAACGACTCGCCGCCGAAGGGGAAATCTGCTGGGGCGCCATGCACAGCTGGCGAAATATCGTCCGCCTGCTGGAAATGGTCGACATGCCGAAGGTCGTCGGGTTTCAGGCGGACATGGCCCATACGCTGTTGTACACCCTGGGCTACAACGCACCGGAACACCGACTGGTGCCCGAAAAGTTCGCCTGGGAACCGGGCCAGTTCCACGGCGCGATGAAGAAACTCACCAAGGCGCTGCGTCCCTGGACCTTCGATTTCCACGTCGCGCAAAACGACGCCACCGTCAAAGGCTCGGGCACCCATGACAAGACCGGCCGCCACTGTCTCGCCACCGATCCGAACGGCAAACTCAACATCCCCCGCGACGCGGGCTACTGGATGCGGGACGACGCCGGCAAGGTCACCAAGAAATTCAAACACATCTGCTGGGACGGCTGCATGTTCCCCAACGATGTCATGACCCGCCAGCAGACTTGGAACGATATTCTGGCCTCCATGATTCAGGTGCGGGAAAACCACGGATGGGCCGCTTAAATTCACCAACCTCCGCAACGAGCAAACGCTGAAACCTGTTCTTGTTATGGCAAAGAAACCGCTTCGCATCGGACTCATCGGATACGGCTTCATGGGGCGCGCCCATTCGAACGCCTTCGCCAAGGTCAATCACTTCTTCGAACTCGGACATCAAGTCGTCCTGCAGGCCCTCTGTGCCCGCAACGCCGAAGCCGCCCGGAGCTTCGCGGATCGCTGGGGCTACGGCTCGGTGGAAACGGACTGGCGCAAGCTGATCGAACGCGACGATATCGACGTCATCGACATCGCCACGCCGAACAACACCCACGCTGAAATCGCCATCGCCGCGGCCAAGGCCGGCAAAATGATCCTGTGCGAAAAGCCGCTGGCGTTGAACGCTCCGGAAGCGGAAAAAATGACCAAGGCCGTTCAGAAAGCCGGCGTCGCCAACATGGTGTGGTACAACTACCGCCGCTGCCCCGCCGTCACGCTGGCCAAGCAATTGATCGACGAGGGCAAACTTGGAAAAATTTTCCATTATCGCGCCAAATTCCTCCAGGATTGGACGATCAGTCCTGATTTGCCGCAGGGAGGCGCCGCCTTGTGGCGGCTCGACGTCAAAGCCGCGGGCTCGGGCGTGACCGGCGATTTGCTCGCTCACTGCATCGATACCGCCATGTGGCTCAATGGCTCCATCGACAAAGTCAGCGCCATGACCGAAACGTTCATCAAGGAACGCAAACACAATCTGACCGGCAAAGTTGAAAAAGTGGGAATCGACGACGCCTGTGCCTTCCTCGCCCGGTTCAGCAACGGGTCGCTGGCCACCTTCGAATCCACACGCTACGCCCGTGGCCACAAGGCGCTCTACACCTTCGAAATCAACGGCGAACACGCCTCGATTTTCTGGGACTTGCACGACTTGCACCGCTTGCAATATTTCGATCACCGGGACCAGGGCCAAACCCGCGGCTGGCGTTCCATCCATGTCAGCGACGGGGATCACCCGTATTGCAAAAACTGGTGGGTGCCCGGTCTACAACTCGGCTACGAACACAGCTTCGTGCATCAGGTGGCCGATTTCATCCAAGGCATCGAAAGCGGGAATTTGGCGGAGCCGACCTTCAAAGCCGGCTTGGCCACCGATTACGTCACCGATGCCGTGTTGAAGTCCGGCAAAACCGGCCGTTGGGAAAAAGTCAAGAAAGTGAAGTAAGACCACTCCTGAATCGAATACGGCAAGCTCACGAACGTCAGATCCGTAGTTCGGATTGCCCGAAACTCAAGTCTTCCATTGCTATGAAGTTTATGAAATCGACTCCACTCTGTGCAGGCGCGGCCTTCGCCCTCGCCCTCTCCCTCATCCCCCTCGTTCGCGGCGCGGACGTGGATGTGAGCAAACTCCCCCCGCCCGCCACCAAGACCGGCCTGACTTTCGAAAAGGACATCAAGCCCATCTTCGAAAAGTCCTGCGTCAAGTGCCACGGCGCGGAAAAACAAAAGGCGAAATTACGCCTCGACAGCCTGGATGCCACCTTGAAGGGCAGTGAGAACGGCAAAGTCCTTGAAGCCGGTCAGAGCGCCAAGAGCAGCCTGGTTCATACCGTCGCCCGGCTCGACGAGGACAGCGCGATGCCGCCCGAGGGCAAAGCCGATCCTTTGACGAAGGAACAAGTCGGGCTGCTGCGCGCTTGGATCGATCAGGGCGCCAAATAAAGCCAAAGTCCCACTCGCACGTCGCACGCGGTTCTTTCGCGCGCCGGATGATTTCACCCGGCGCGCGTTCGCTTTCACACCCAGCCTCATCCACGGAGAGGACATTTCTGACCGAGGTGATCCCTCGGCGTCCAAGTCTCCTCTCTGCGGCTTTTGGGCGAGATGAAAACCGCGGCCGGCATTTCGAATCCGAAGGCCTCAGTCTTCGAACGGCAATCCATCCGTCCTGACCGCGAACTCTAAGAGAAGTCCCCGAGATTCGCAAACCCACCCCCCCTTCGGTCAGCAAGAACTTCCAAACTCAAATCCACAACCTTCTCGGTCACGGAATTTGACATCCACGCGACGGTTGTGTGACGCTCGGATCGAAACCTAACCGATCCGTTCCCACTCGGGTCATTCCACGCCTGTGCAGAATACGCCTCCGTTGTCACTCTGCTGGGTGGAGTCCTCTGATCGCCGAGTGGAATGGCTCCAACATCCATCCGCATCATGAAACCCACTCGCTTCAACCCACTCGCGATGATCGCGACGGGACTCTGGCTCGGCCAGGCCCTGGCTTTCGGCCAGGCAGGAGCTCCCGTCCAAGTTCCGGGATTGCTCAAGTTCGAAGCCTCAGACATCCTGACCTGGGGTGGAATCAGGATGAGCCGACCTGGCGGTAGATGAGACGGAGTTGGGTGGTCGGAAAGACGGTTTCTGTTTCAGTGAGGAGGATGCACATCTGGTGGATGGCGGCGTCCTGCAGCG
>VHDF01000107.1 GCA_016871495.1 Verrucomicrobiota bacterium
ACGCCGCCATCCACCAGATGTGCATCCTCCTCACTGAAACAGAAACCGTCTTTCCGACCACCCAACTCCGTCTCATCTACCGCCAGGTCGGCTCATCCTGATTCCACCCCAGGTCAGGATGTCTGAGGATAGGCCTCGTGCTTCTTCATGTCTTTCTCATCCAGGCTTTGCATATCTCTACCACGTTCAACGGCCGTTTTAAGCCAAAGAACTCCGCCGGGCCGGGGTGCGGAATGGTGAGTCACTTCAGCATCAAGTCAGTCGGGAGGTTAAACCATGGATGGCAACAGTATCTCTCGAAATGATTTCGAGAGAGGGGGGAAATTTGAGGCGGAAGGGGGGGATGGCTGTCCGACTTGGATTCGAACCAAGACAAAAGCCTCCAAAGGGCCTTGTGCTACCATTACACCATCGGACAACGCGGAGAAGAAGTAACGAAAACCACGGGTCCCTGCAATCAGATTTGACGCTTGAACTTCGCGGCGAGCTGATCGCTGTTTTTGACCAGCAAACCAAGGTCGCTCCCGACCGCCACCACCGTGCAACCCTTGTCCAGCCAATGGCGGGCGTCGCTTTCCACGGGCGCGAGAATGCCCGCCGCTTTCCCGCAGGACCGCATCACCCCTACCGCATGCTCGATGGCCGCGCGCACCTCCGGGTGTCCGGGATTCCCCAGATGTCCCAAGGAGGCCGCCAGATCACTGGGCCCGATGAACAGGCCATCCACCCCTTCCACCCTGGCGATGGATTCAAGCCGGTCCAGCGATGATCGCGTCTCGATTTGGAGCAGCAGGCAAATTTCCTCGTTGGCCCGGGCGTAGTAATCGCGGACCCGGCCAAAATGGTTGGCGCGGACCGTGACGGCGACGCCCCGCACTCCCTGGGGGGGGTAGCGGACGGCGGATACTGCGGCGGCGGCTTCTTCCGGAGTTTGGACGTAAGGAATCAGGAAGTTTTGCATTCCCGCGTCGAGCAGTCGCTTGATTTCGACGAAGTTGTTCCAGGTTGGGCGGACGACGGGAGCGGCGGTCCCAGCCGACAGGGCCTGGGCCTGGCGGACCACGTCGGGGAGTTCATTGGGTGCGTGCTCGGTATCGAGCAGGATCCAGTCGAATCCGGAGCGGGAGATCACTTCCGCGGCCAGGCTGTTGCACAGGCTGCACCAGAGGCCGATTTGAGGAGTTCCCGAGACGACGGCGCGTTTGAAAGGATTGACAGGGTGATTCACGGGATGGAAGAGGCTTGGAAGGGTTCAGACGAGAATCTTGTTCACAACATGGCCATAGACGTCGGTCAACCGGTAATCCCGGCCGCCGTGACGGAAGGTCAAGCGCTCGTGATCGAGTCCGAGTAAATGGAGCAGGGTGGCATGAAGGTCGTGGACGTGGACCTTGTCCTGAACCGCATGCCAGCCGAACTCATCCGTGGCCCCATGCGTCATGCCTCCACGCACCCCGCCACCGGCGAGCCACATGGTGAAGCCGAAAGGGTGGTGTTCCCGTCCGTTGGTCCCTTCCGCGGTGGGCGTTCTTCCAAATTCCCCGCCCCAGAGAACCAGCGTTTCGGCGAGGAGGCCGCGCGCCTTCAAATCGTGCAGCAGGGCCGCGATGGGTTGGTCCACGGCGCGGCATCGTTTCGGGAGTTGTTCCTTGAGTCCGCTATGGTGATCCCAGGCATTGTTGACGGGGGCGTCGAACACTTGAATGAAGCGGACGCCGCGTTCCGCGAGGCGGCGAGCCATGAGGCATTGTCTTCCAAACATCTCGGTTGCGGGATCGTCGAGTCCGTAGAGCGATCGCGTGGCCTGGCTTTCCCGATCGGTATCGAAGGCTTCCGGCGCCGCCGATTGCATGCGAAAGGCCAGTTCGAACGAGGCAATCCGCGCTTCGAGCGCCTCGGCTTCGGGATGTCCCGCCCTGTGCAGTCGATCCAGGGCCGCGAGGGTATCCAACTGCCGGCGTTGTCGGCGAACGACCTCGGGACTGGTGCGGACGTGAGCGATCGGATTTTTCAAGTCCCGGATGAGGGTGCCTTGGTGGGCGCTGGGCAGAAAACTGGAGGCCCATAACTGCGCACCCTGAAAAACGGCCGCGGGACAGAGGACGACGAACCCCGGCAAGTCTCGGTTTTCAGTTCCCAGACCGTAGAGAAGCCAGGACCCCATCGCGGGTCGCGAAAAGGCTTGTTCTCCCGTGCACATTTGCAAGGCGGCGCCGGAATGATTGATGTTGTCCGCCACCATGGACCGGATCACGCACAGATCGTCGGCATGTTTCGAGAGGTGGGGAAGCAGTTCGCTGATTTCAAGGCCGCCCTGTCCGTGCTTCCGAAAGGTCCAGGGAGAGGCGAGCAGATTGCCGGTTTTAGTGCGCTCGAGCTTGGGCTTCTCGAATGGAAGCGGTTTTCCGTGATCCGACGAGAGCCGGGGCTTGGGATCGAAGAGGTCCACGTGGGAAGGGCCTCCGGGCATGTAGAGGAAGATGATGCGTTTGGCTTTGGGCGCGAAGTGAGGAAGACTTCCGGCCGGGCCGGGGACCGCCGCCGCCAGTCGATGGTTGTCTGGAAGCAGGCCCTGCAAAGCGAGCCATCCGAACCCGGCTCCGAGGCGGCGGAGCAGGGAACGGCGGTTGAGAACGGGAGGCGAGAAGGGGATTGGCGCAGTCATGCTAATCGAGGAAGAGCCATTCGTTACCCCAGAGCAACAACTGCGCAAAGTCGTCCCAGCGGGCTTCCATGGACGCGTTTGATTCCTTGTTGGTGTTGAGAAACTGGAGCGCGATTTTCAACTCCGATGGCGTGGGAACGCGACTGAGCAACCCCTGGTAGGCGGACGTGACCCGATCGGCATCCGTTCCCGCATGCGCGCGCACGATCCGGGCAAATCGCGCGGCATGTTCCAGCATGAACGGGTGATTGAGCAGAAACAGGGCTTGGGGCGCGACGGTCGAGACGAATCGTTTGTCCACCGAAGCATCCGGATTGGCGGCGTCGAAAAGCATGGCAAAACTGCCGCGATCCCAGCGGGCTGTTTGCACGTAGAGCGATCGACGGGACGATTGGAGATCGTCGTCCGCCGGGCCGCCGCCGGAGAAGGAGAGGGATCCGGACACCGACAAGATCGTATCCCGGATGGCTTCCGCCTCCAGTCGTCGCGAGGTGAAGCGAGCGAGCCATCGGTTTTCGGGATCGGCTTGGCGCAACGCGGGAGTCGTGCTCGAGGAACGCTGGTAAGCCTCGGACAAAAGCATCTTTCGATGCAGGGCTTTGATGGATCCCCCTTCGTGCAGGAAGTAAGATGCGAGCCAGTCCAACAATTCCGGATGGGTGGGTGTCTCGCCCAGTTTGCCGAAGTTGCCCGCCGTGCGTACCAAGCCCTCGCCAAAGTGATGCTGCCAGATCCGATTGACCAAAACGCGCGCCATCAGTGGCCGCGCTTCGGAGACAATCCATTGTGCGAGGGCCAGTCGTCCGCTGCCGGCAAATTCCGCCGAGGGGGGGGCGCTGCCTGGTGGAGATGCGGGTGTTGGATGAGGGGGGACGAACCATGCCGGAAAGCGGCGTGGGACCCTTTCTCCGAGTTGTGAGTATTGTCCACGCAGGTGGATGGGGACATCCTGGAGATGGGGAAAAAGTCCTCCAGGGGTTCCCCCTTCGCGAGCAGCGATGGACATGGGGAGGACCGGGATGGATCGCTTGAGGAGGTCCCGCTGATGAGTCAGACGGCGGCGCTGCGGCGAGTCCGCCGGCACGGGAGGCTTTTTCTGATCGAGATTTTTGATGTCCGACTCCAGTCGCGCCAGCAAGGCCTGTTGCGCTTTCCAGCGGGAAGCTTCCCGATCCGAGGCGAGCGGTGTCCGCAGGAGTGTGTACTCTCCCCCTTTTGTTCCCAACTCTTCCAGGACGCGGGTGCTGTAGAAAACTCCGGCCAGCGCGTAGTAATCCCGCTGAGTTACGGGATCGAATTTGTGGTCATGACAGCGGGCACAACCCAGGGTCAGGCCGAGAAAGGCCTTGCCGATCGTGTCAATTTGATCATCCACCATGTCGCTGACGATCTTCTCCTTGTCAGCGTCTCCCCGATCCCACACGCCGTTGGAAAGAAAGGTTGTGGCCGCGAGGCCCTCGGCATTGAATTCCTGGCCCGGCGGGGCGGGAAGGAGGTCGCCGGCGATGTGATGGACGATGAACTGTCCGTAGGGCAGGTCTCGGTTGAGCGCGGTGACCACCCAATCCCTGAATCTCCAGGCTTCGAGGGGTTCGCAACTGGCCACCCGGGCTTTGGGATTGGCATCGTGAAAGTCCGCGTAACGCACGACATCAAGCCAATGCCGGGCCCAGCGTTCCCCGTATGCGACCGATGCGAGCAGACGATCGATGAGTCGGGGCCAGGCGTCGGGCGAAGGGTCGGCCAGGAAAGCCTCCACCAGATCCGGATTCGGAGGCAGTCCGGTGAGATCATAAGACGCTCGACGAAGGAGCGTCCGGCGAGAGGCGGGCGGATTGGACTCCAGTCCGCGCCGGCTTAATTCCGCATCGATGAAACGATCGATTTCGTTGCCGTGAGGGGAGGATGAGGATCCGGACGGAAGCTGGGGGGCACGCAGCGGTTGAAAGGACCACCAGGGGGGAGTTGAGCGGGCGGCGGGAGGCTGCGATTCGGCCTGGGAAAGGAGGATCGCGAGGGCTAATCCGAGCACGATGCAGGCAGCAGTTCTCATTTTGGTGGGTAGGGCGCGTCACTCCGTGCGCGCCGGCTTTGGAAACACCCGGTTTCGGCGCGCAGCGGAGTGCGCGCCCTACCTTGATCAGTCAAAATGAGAACCGCTGCGATGCAGGATGGGAAGGCGCCCTGCCGCGGAAAAGGATGCCGATGAAAACGTCGGGCAAGGCGGCGAGCTTCCACCGCGGGGGTATTGGGATCGCTGATTTCATGGAGGGCGAGGCTCGCCTCTGAAAGTGCGCCACTTCCCGGGCGATCAAGCCAGGATGGGTTGAATGACTTCCCCGTGGACATCAGTGAGGCGCCGGTCGATGCCGTTGTGCCGGAAAATGAGTTTTTCGTGATCGATGCCCAACAAATGGAGAATCGTCGCGTGGATATCGTAGACGAGGGTGGGGTGGGCTCGATCGAGCGGTTTGTATCCGAATTCGTCGCTGGGTCCGTGGCTGATGCCGCCGCGGATGCCTCCTCCGCACAGCCAGTTGGTGAAACAGAAAGGGTTGTGGTCGCGTCCCTTGCCGCCTTGTGTGGAAGGCATCCGGCCAAATTCGGTTGTCCACAAAACCAAGGTGTCGTCCAGCAGGCCGCGCATGCGCAAGTCCTGAATGAGCGCGGAAGCCCCCCTGGCCATGCCCATCGACAGGGGGCCGTGGTCACGGCGAACGTCCTCGTGAGAATCCCAGTTGCGTCGTGGGAAGCCATTGTCATTTCCGGACCAGATTTGGACGAAGCGAACGCCGCGTTCGAGCAAGCGCCGGGCCACCAGGCATTTTCTGGAAAAGTGATCGATTTCCTCGGTGGGGTTGATCTCCTTGTCGAACGTGGATTGACCGTGGTCGAGTCCGTAGAGCTTGAGGACGTGTGCGGGTTCTTTGGAGATGTCGATGGCCTCCGGGGCGGCGAGTTGCATGCGCGCGGCGAGTTCGTAACTTCGGATCCGGGCATCGAGCCGGGTCTCGCCCTCCCGGGAGGAGGCATGCTCGCGATTGAACCTTTCGAGGAGCTTTTGCGTGGCGCGCTCGCTCTCCGAGTTGACAAAAGGTCCCTGCGTCCCTGGAAAGAGGTCGGCGATGGGTTGATCCCGTCCTGGAAAGAGGGTGGTTCCCGAATGCTGGCCCGGGAGGAAAGCCGCATCCCAATTCTTCGGGCCGTTCGAGGCGAAACCGCGGTGGTCTGGCAAGACGACGAATGCAGGCAGGTTTTCGTTGAGGGAACCCAGTCCGTAGCTGACCCAACTTCCCATGCCGGGAAAACCTGGAGATTGAAATCCAGTGGCTTGCAAGTAAGTGGCCTGGCTATGCACGCCGGTCTTGCCCACCAGATTATGGATGAAGGCGATGTCGTCCACCACCTCGCCCAGCGCTGAAACGACGTCGCTGAGCGGTTTGCCGCATTGACCGTAGGGTTTGAACGGCCAGATGGGCTTCATCCACGGCCCAAGTCCGTCTTGAAACGCCTCCACGTGTTCGCCGAATTCGGAGGGTTGACCGTCTCGTTTCACGAGTTCCGGTTTGAAATCGAAGAGGTCGATGTGGCTGGCGGCGCCTGCCATGAACAATTGGATGACGCGCTTGGCCTTCGGCCGATGGGTGGGGAGCTTTCCTGCTTCGGCCCGGGCATTCGGAGCCAGCAAGCCCTCGCCGAGAAAAAGGCTGGCCAGCGCGATGCCCCCCAATCCTCCACCACTGTTCCAAAGAAACTCGCGCCGGTTCAGCCGGGGCGGGAGGAATCGATGGAATGGGGAGACGGGCGGCACGGGGTCAATCAATAAACAGAAATTCGTTTAGATTGAACAGCATTCTGCACAGGTTGGGAAGTCCATACTTTTGGGTAAACTGGAGGAGGGCCTCGGATTCAGACCGGGATGGAGGGCGGGAGAGAATGCGACGGTGAGCGAGGTCGATTTGCTGCTCGAGTTCCGGCGCTTCGGATGGAAGGCGGGCCGCCATGATGGAGGCCATGGCGAGCATGTGCGGATGATTCATCATCGACAGCGCCTGAGTGGGCGACAGGGTTTCGTTCCGCTTGGCCACTTGCATCGAGGGATCCGCGCAATCGAGGGACGCCATGAACGGTTGCGGCTGGGAACGGACCAGGAACCGGTACACGCTGCGCCGGTGCGAGGCGGGGTTGCGGGGGTCGTGCAAGTGGTATTGGTAGTGAGGAGAATGTTCCGGTTTTTCGATGACAAAATCCTGGAAGCTGGGTCCGTGCATTCTTGGGTCGAGCGCGCCCGCGGCTTGCAGGGCGGCGTCCCGGACCGATTCCGCGTCGAGTTTCTTGCGGTTCATGCGCCAGAGAAAGCGGTTGTCCGCGTCCCTGGCCGAGGCATCCACGCGCGAATCACTGGATTGGCGGTAGGTGTGGCTGGTCAGGATGAGTCGGGAAAGCGTCTTGAGTGATTGGCCGCCGTCGCGGAACTCGGAAGCCAGCCAGTCGAGCAACGCGGGGTGGGTCGGTCGCGCCCCCATGCGTCCGAAATCGTTGGGCGTTTCGACGAGGCCCCGGCCGAAGTGATGTTGCCAGACTCGATTGACGATCGATCGCCAGACGAGCGGATGATCCGGATGGCTCATCCAGCGGGCGAGCGCGGCGCGGCGCGCGCTTTCGGCGTGATTCGGGGGAAGATCGAATTGATTCGGAACACCGGGAACGGAACGAACCGGAGCCGGTTGCGCCACGACGCCCGGCTTGACGATGTTTCCGCGTTGGAGCACGTGCACGGTGCGGGGTTTGCCGCCCTCGGCCCCCGTTCCCTTGAAAGATCCTTTTCCCGTGTGAACGGCCCCGGCATAGACGAGGCTGAGAGGGGGCAACGCTTGGGATGCCTGCCGGAGGGCTTCAAGTTGGTTCGTTCCTTCGCGGAATTCCTGCCGCTCTGATTCGCTCGACAAGCCGTGAAAATACCGGTCCCGTTCGCCACGCAAGCGAGTCAGCGTGGCCTGCGCCAGCGAACCGTCTGCCACTTGGCCAGGCCAGTAACCATCGGTCAGGTTGGATCGGGCCCACCGTGGAGCGTTCTCGATGGAATCCAAGGCGGTCACCTTGGCCTTGAGGGCGGCGTTGGTGGGTGTGTTTGAGAACACTTCAAGCTCGGCCAGAGCGAAAATGTAATCATTCTGACGCAAGGCGAGGGTGTGGGCGGTGACGCGGAGGTAACGACCTTTCGAGTGCGGGGGACACTCGACGATTACAGGCGTCAAGGACTTCGGTTTGGTTCCCGCTTGAAAATCGCGAGTCAGGATCGTGACGCCATCCTTAAACTCGGGATCGTCCGACGTAGAGAGACTCAGGACAGGAGGAAAGCCGAATCCCTTGCCGATGCCGTTGAAGTCGTCCTCGGCGGCATGAAGCACCACTTGCCGCAAGACCTGGGAAACACCGAGATCGATTTGCACCCACTTGGAGTCATCGGGTTTGGGGGCGATCTGGCTGTGGAATCCGAACGCGGCCTGGCGCTGAACAGTTCCTTCGGCGGCGGTGATCTCACGATCGAGTGCCTCGAATCGTGCGGGGTCGCGCTGCTGAATCCTCCCGCGCAAATCGTTTTGAGCTTGCCTGGCTCGTTCCAGAGACTGGTCGATCTCATGGCGCTTGGCCGCCACTCGATCGTCCCGGTCATATCTTACTTCGGTGCGATCGATGGCGGCAAAGACCGCTTGCAGCGAGTAGTAATCCTCCATGGAAACGGGATCGAACTTGTGGTGATGGCATTGGGCGCACTGGACGGTCAGGCTGGTGAAGGTTTGCAGCGCGTTCACCACCATGTCGTCCCGGTCGAGATGGCGGGCAACCTTGCCGTCGATCTTGGTTTCAGGAACCTCCGCATGGCCGATGAAATCCCACGGACCCGCTGCGATAAATCCGAGCGCCTCGACGCCATCCCGGGTGCGGGGATAGAGGACGTCTCCCGCCAATTGTTCCTGGAGAAATCGAGAGAAGGGTTTTGCCTCGTTCAACGCGCGGATGACGTAGTCGCGATAAGGCCAGGCATGGGGACGAGGCTTGTCCTTGTCGTATCCGTGGGTTTCCCCGAAGTGAACCAGATCGAGCCAATGCCGGGCCCAGCGCTCCCCGTATTGAGGCGAGGCCAGGAGGCGATCCACTCGCCGTTCGAAGGCCAGGGGATCTGAATCCTTGAGGAAAGCGTTCATCTCCTCGGGCGGGGGGAGCAACCCCAGAAGGTCAAAATAGAGCCGCCGCAAAAGCGTTCGGCGATCGGCTTCGGGAGAGGAACTGAGCCCCTGGCGTCTAAGTTCATCGAACACGAAGGCGTCGATGGCGTTTCGAGCCTGGACGTGTGGCGAGGGACTCGGCGGGTTCGTGGGAACGGGGGCGCGTCGAACGGGCTGCAATGACCACCAATCTTCGCCAGACGGAACCGCGTCGGCCATGACCGGGAAAGCCGTTAGGTGGAAAAGGGAAAACGCAAGGACGAGCGGGAGGAAAAATGACCCAGTCGCACTGCCATGGCGTGCGGACCGTAGACAACATGCGGTCGTGCCATCAGGTCCAGTGGCACGTGTGGTCTCGGCGCTGTGGCGTCGCGTTCGGAGGGCGGTTGGGCTGAAAGCAAGCCGCAGGAGGTCGAAGCGATGGCGCGGATGGATGGTTCTGCGGGATAGGGGAAAGAAATGTTCCTGCGGCTGATCCTTCGGACACAGCCTCGCTCCGATTTCCCGGGCAACCGCCAAGAGTTTTGAGTGACGCCCGGGGAGATGCTCTGAGCGAGCGAAGGCGAAGGAGCGGATGCATCCCGAGCGGTTCATAGGCTAAGGTGCGGGCTTGGAGGCCTTGGATTCGTCGGCCGCGCGCCAGAGATACCAGGAGGCCGTGGTTCGGTACGGACGCCACTTCTCCCCGAACGCGAGCAGTTGTTTCGGCGTGGGCATCATGCGTTTGCGGTAGGCGAGCCGGAACCCGTTGCGTACGCCGTAATCACCAACCGGTAGGACATCATACCGGCCCAAAGTAAAAATGAGAAGCATTTCGACGGTCCAACGCCCGATACCACGAACCTCGGTGAGACAGTCCACAATGGCTTCGTCCTCCATCCTGGCCAGGACTGATCGGGTGGGAACACGTCGATCACGAGCCTTGGCCGTCAGGTCGCGGATGGCCGCGATTTTCGATCCGGAGAATCCCGCGGTCCGGAGAGCGAGGTCGTCCACGGTCTCGACTTGCGCAGGAGAGGGAAATCGCTTGGCCGGAAAGAGCGCGCGAAACCGTTTCAGAATGGTGGCGGCGGCGGCGCCATGAAGCTGCTGGTGGGCGATCGCCCGCAGGAGGGCTTCATAAGGCTGGCGTGACTGCGGTTTGAGGGGGCAGGGACCGTGCGTCTCGATCAAGGTTTTCATGACCGGATCGGCTGAAGCGAGACGCGTGAGGGCCTCGGGGGTCATGGGGCGCCCGTGATCATGCGGCGAGCGGCGCCAGCACCGATTCCAAGATTGACACCGCTTCCTCCGCTTGAGGCTGGCCCAGATTCAACGCGGGAAGGAAACGGATCCGTGCCGTGCCGCTTGGAATCGTCAATAGTCCGGCCTCGTGCAAACGTTGGACGAGTTGAAGGGAAGACGGCTTGTCCTGGGTGGCGAAGGCCGGGATGCGGTCCTTTTCCTCGATTTCGAGTCCGAGGAGGAAGCCGAGTCCACGGCCATTCTTGACCACCGAAGGGTAGGTGACCGCCAATCGGTCGAGTTGCTGGCGGAGCCACTCGCCGACACGCCGGGCGTTTTCGTCCAGTTTCTCCCGTTCGATCACTTCGAATACTTTGAGGGCGATGGCGCAGCCCAGCGGGGTGCCGCCGAAAGTTGTGCCATGGGTGCCCGGGCCGAGGATGCCCGCATGCCGGTCATCGATCCAGAACGCGCCAATGGGAAAGCCGCCGCCGAGCGACTTGGCCATCGAGTAACCATCGGGCCGGAAGCCCTCCAGCTCCGGCATGCCCTCCAGAATGCGCTGAAAACTTTGGAAGCGTCCGGTGCGAAAGTGTCCACACTGCACGCCATCGATGAGCAGCAGCAGATGCTGCTCGTCGCAAAGTCGGCGCAGCCCGAGGAGGTAATCCGAGTGGGCGGGATTGATGCCGCTCTCGCCCTGAACGCCTTCGATCAGGATGGCGACGGTGGCGGGGGAAAGCGCCGCTTCCGCCGCGGCCAGATCGTTGAAGGGGATGTGCCGAAAACCTGAAACCGGAGGTTCGAAGTCCTTCTTCACTTTGTCCTGGCCGGTGGCGGCAATGCCGCCGAGGGTGCGTCCATGGAAGGAATTCAGCGCGGTGAGAATTTCGAATCGTCCATCGTCATGGCCGAACTTGCGGGCCAGTTTGTAGAGTCCCTCGTTGGCCTCGGCGCCGCTGTTGCAAAAAAAGACGCGTCCCGGGCCCGCGTAACGATTGATGCGCTGGGCGAGCCGCCCTTGGGGTTCGTGGTAATAGAGATTGGAGACATGGAGCAACCGCCGTGATTGCTCGATGAGCGTTTCCGTGATTTCAGGATGCGCGTGGCCGAGGGAACAGACCGCGATGCCGCCCCCCATGTCGAGGTAGCGCCGGCCGCGCACGTCCCAAAGGTAACTGCCTGCGCCATGGGTGAACGCCAGTTCGAAGCGGGCGTAGGTTGGCGCCACGTGGCGCTGGAAAAGCTCGCGGACCTGTTCGAACTGGTTGTGAACGATGGGAGGCGGGGCGGGTGGGAAAAGCTCTTTCATCAACCCAGGAAGCTGCAGATGTATTCACAAATGCCGGCGGATACCTGAATATCGAAGCCCGATTTGGCGGGCACGTCGAAGTGTTGCCCCGCCGTGAAGGTCGATTCCAAGGACTGACCGTCCAATTTGACCGTGCACGTTCCAGCCACGATCTCCATGCGCTCCGCTTGGTCGGTGCCAAAATGGAATTGGCCGGGGTAGATCAACCCGAGGGTTTTTTTGGTGCCGTCGGGGAAGTGCAGGGTATGGCTGACCACCTTGCCTCCGAAATACACATTGGCTTTGGTGACGGCGGTGACGTTTTTGAATTCGTTTGGAACTTGACCCATGATGGGTGCCGAGTGTTCGGCGGCGTGATGAAAAGTCAAGAACCAGGGCTCATGAACTTGGCTATTCTGGAACCGCCCCGCATCGGGATGTTCCCTGAGTTTGGCTGGACCATGGCGCCGACGTTGGAGGAAAGTCTGCGCGGAGCCGGTCCAGAAACCACTTCGAAAATGATCACCAACACTCCCAGTTCCTGCCTCACGCTCGCGGGCATCGATGACGCCATCGTCATCGCGGAAGTCCGCGATCGGTCCGTCCGATCCCACGACGGCCTGCTGCAACATGCGGAGTCGCGATTCCAGGCGGTCGACGAACGGAGCGGAAACGGTCCCCGGACGCTTCGGGCGGACCGCCCGGTGTCGAACGCTCAGGCTCCGAAACACTCTTGCTGGAAATGAATTCACCTGCGGACAACCTTCCTGCTTTTTTCGATGCGGTCATGATCGGCAGCGGTCACAACGGGCTAGTGGCGGCGGCTTATCTCGCGATGGCCGGACGCTCCGTGTTGGTGCTTGAGAAGAACGCCACGTTCGGCGGTGCCACAGCCTCCCAACGCGTCTTTCCCGATTACGATGCGCTGCTCTCGCGCTATTCCTACCTGGTTTCGCTTTTTCCCGAGCGCATCACGCGCGAACTGGGCCTCGACTTCCAAACGCGGCGCCGGAGCACCGCCTCGTTTACGCCGTATACGGATGCCGCGGGCCGGGCGCAGGGGCTGATTCTTTCCAATGAAGACGAAAGCCGCTCGCGCGAGTCGATGCGGCGCATGACAGGCGGCGACGCGGCCTGGGCTCGTTATCAGCGACTCTTGTCTCTGCAAAGGGCCATCGCAAAACTCCTCTGGCCCACGCTGCTGGAGCCGTTGCGGTCGCGCGCGTCGTTCGAGTCGCAGCTCTCCACGGACGAGCAAAAGTCGGCGTGGCGATTCTTTGTTGAGCGGCCGCTGGGTGAGGCCATCGAGCATTTTGCCGACCATGACGCGCTCAGAGGATTGCTGATGACGGATGGAAAAATCGGCGTCTTCTCGCATCCGCACGAGGCGAGCCTGCTTCAAAACCGCTGCTTTCTCTACCACATCATCGGCAACGAGACGGGCGAGTGGCGGGTGCCGGTCGGCGGCATGAGGAGCCTCGTGGATTCGCTGTTGAACCGCTGCCGCGCTCTCGGCGTGTCGCTGCTCGCGGAGGCTCCCGCACGGCACATCGAGACGGGTCGGGAGCGGCACCGCGTGACCTTCGAGCTCGATGGGCGCGAGCCATGCGTGGAGGCTCGTCATGTGTTGGTAAACGCCGGGCCAGCCACGCTGGCCTCGCTGCTGGGTGAGATGAGCGAGCCCCGCGAGGAAGACGAGGGCGCGGCGGTGAAAATCAATCTGTTGCTGCGCCGCCTGCCGAGGTTGAAAGCGGAGGGCATCCACCCGGAGGAGGCCTTCGCGGGGTCGTTTCACATCGATGAAGGCTACGCGCAGATGCAGGCATCGTGGGCTGCCGCACGTGATGGACACCTCCCGAATCCGGCTCCTGCCGAGACTTACTGCCACACGCTGACGGATCATTCCATCCTCTCGCCGGAACTGCGCGCGCAGGGCTTCCAGACGCTGACGCTTTTCGGCCTGGACATGCCGTGGCGACTGTTCACCGCCGAGCATGACGCCCGCCGCGCCGAGGTCGCCCGGCTCTGTTTGCAGGGCCTTGACCGTTTGTGCGACGAGCCGTTTGCCAACTGCATTGCCCGCGATCGCGACGGCAACCTCTGCATGGAAATCAAGACGCCGCAGGACTTGCATCGCGAAATCGGGCTCGATCAGGGCAACATTTTTCACAACGCGCCGTCTTGGTTCTGGGCCGACGACGAAGCCGAGGTTGGCACATGGGGCGTGGAGACGCCGCACACCCGCATCTACCGTGCGGGTTCTTCCGCACGGCGCGGCGGCGCCGTCAGCGGCATCCCCGGACGCAACGCCGCGATGCGCGTGCTTCACTCCTGAATCGCGATGGCCGAGATCATCGCGAAGTCCTGAACCGTTTGAGCAGGTTTGTTCCAGAGGTTGGATGGCTCTCACGGAGGCACAGAGACACTGAGAGGAAGCATCCGAAGCCTGTTTTACTCACGGGGTCACCGGTTCAGGCATGCTTCACCATCTTTGTGCCTTCGTGGCTCCGTGAGAGCCCTCTCTTGTCGAGTCCCCTCGGCAGGCGTGCGGGAGAATTGGGGCACGTGCATACGTGGTCGGTTGTTCGTGTCTACCGATCTCTCCGTTCGCAATGATCTGTCTGGAATGAAAACGGACACCGGGCTGGAGGAAGCGTTGTCTTCATTGGTGTGCATTCGTGTCCATTCGTGGGTGAAATGCCTTCTCTTGGATTCTGAGCCCATCCCAAGTCCACGGTTAAGGGAGTCATTTGACCACCCGTGGCACGAATCACGCGGATAAATACAGGCTTTCGGTCGGCTCGATGAGAGTCAGCATCATCGACCGTCTGTAGGGAACGCCAGGACAGAGAGGAACCCTCGGTCCATCCGTGTGATCCGTGGTTGCCCCAGAAAAGGCTCAGCCGTGATCCGCGGAACAGAGCCCTCCCCAAATCCACGGGTAAGCCTGGGTGCATGGAAATCTCTGATTTTTCCCGTCAGGAAAACTGCATGAAATCTCCAGGGAAACGCTAGGTCGGCCACCCAAGCTCGCGGAAGTGTCCTCCCGCGGGGCAGAAGCTTCGTGTTCTCACAGTCGGACCGCTTCACGACAAAAGGCCGCC
>VHDF01000108.1 GCA_016871495.1 Verrucomicrobiota bacterium
TCAACTTGGTGGCGGGTCAACTCCTGACACCCTCGAATCCTGGTGATGCCAACTGGCGTCTGATGGCTTCGGCCGACTTCAACAACGACGGTAAGACCGATCTGATCTTCCAGCATAGGGTGGATCGCACGTTAGCGGTCTGGTACATGAATGGAGCGACGTTCGTGGATAGCGAGCTGCTCAATCCGTTCGATCCGACCTCGGGCTGGCATGTGGCCGCCGCCGCCGACTTCAACGGTGACGGACAGAGCGATCTGGTGTTCCAACATGATATCGGAAGCGTGCAGATCTGGTACATGAAAGGATCGAATGGTATTGATCGCCAGTTCACCAACCCTGTTTCGCCCGGAGACGGCTGGACCGTGATGGCGCCTCGCTAATTGAAGCGCGATACCAAGTTGTAGAAAAATTCAAGTGCCACCCTGAGCAAAACTCAGGGTGGCATTTTCCTTTAAAGAACAGGAATCACTACACTTCAACCCATGGGACGATGGCTCCAATTCCTCAAGGGAAAAGCTTATCGAGCATCGGAATTCCTGCTGGAATGGGCGATGGCTGATGATATGGCTGTCCCCATGAGAAAGGGATGGGATCGAAAACACGGACGAGTCTTGAATCAATGGCGATCAAGGAACTTCAGACCCAGAATGGTGGCTGATGTTGGGGCAAACGATGGAAGGTGGTCCGAGATGGTTCAAAAGATTCTAGAACCCCAAGGCATGGTCCTTTTTGAACCCCAGGATTGCTTTCAGGAAGAATTGAAGGAGAGGCAGCGGAACTGCGATGGCAAGTGGACCATCCATAAGAAGGGATTGGGATCACGGAGGAGTACCATGCAACTTTCCATTACGCAAAACAAAGCCGCCACCTCGTTGCTTCCACCGTCCCAAAAGGGAATCCCTGAAGACTTCCATCTTGAAGTAACGGGAAAGGAAGAAGTCGAAGTTCATACGCTTGATGAATTGATGGAAGCCAAGCAGTTGGAACACTGCGATTTCATCAAGCTCGATGTTCAAGGATATGAATCCGAGGTCCTTCGTGGAGGAAGGAGATTTCTAAAGCACGTTCCCCGAATGGTGGTGGAAGTCTCTTTGCGACGGATCTATGAGGATCAGGAGCTCGTGGCCGGAGTGCTGGCGGAATGCACAAGCTTGGGTTTTCAAGTCGATGAAATTACGGAAGCGGCGAGGAGCTGGCCGGACGGGACTTTATGGCAGGTTGACCTATGGCTGGCTCGGTTATGAAGGCGGGCAGAATTCAGCAGATTCTTAAGAATCGTTATCGCAGTCGAATGCGCTACCGGCTTGCTCAATCGTGGGCTAAGCCCATGGTGAATCCATGGCGATTCTTGAGGAATCAAACGAGGAAGTGCCTCCTGAAATTTGAAGAACCTTCCACAAGCCGGGTCGATGCCTTTCACCTTGATGATTTCAAAATCGTGGATGGCGAATGGGTCAGCGAGGAGATTGCCGGGTATGGAGTGTATGAGCCGGATCTGACGTGGATCCTCATGCAGTTGGTCAAGGAAGGCGACGTGGTGATGGACGTGGGGATGCATTTAGGTTACTACGCGACCCTGTTCGCGCTTCTCACTGGTGAAGGAGGTCAAGTGCATGCCTTTGAACCGACCCCAATGACGAGAGCTCTCGCAGCGGCCAATACGGAACGGTTTCCACAAATTCACGTGCGCCACGAGGCATTATGGTCGGATCATGGAACCATCGTGCTCCGGGACTATGGGCTCAAGTGGATGGCCTTCAATGGAGCGAAAGGGGCAAAGCTCGCGGTGGATTTCGCCGATGGAGTGGATGTGGAGGTAAACTGTCTGACTCTCGATCAGCTTTGGGAGGAGTTAAGGACAAGGATTCAGCTGGTCAAAATTGACGCTGAATCGGCGGAGCTCGAGATTTTGAAGGGGGGGCGAAGATTGTTGCAGGAAGTGCGTCCACTCCTTTCCATGGAGGTGGGTGATGCGGCGGAGCAGGGAACGAGTCGTGAAGCACTGAACTTCGCACTGGAACAGGGTTATGAGGCCTGGGAAATATGTGGAGAGAAACTCGCGCGCCACAAGGCTCAGGAGAGTTACAGATACGGCAACTTGATTTTGGCACCGACCGGGTGGGAGCCACCATGCTGACTT
Source organism: Verrucomicrobiota bacterium (assembly GCA_016871495.1). Classification (NCBI taxonomy): domain Bacteria; kingdom Pseudomonadati; phylum Verrucomicrobiota; species Verrucomicrobiota bacterium. The sequence continues at coordinate 2,141 of VHDF01000108.1, forward strand.
CATGGGGAACACGGTTCCGATTGTCCTAAATCAGCTGGTTGCGCTTGTCCTCGGTGTCGTGGGCGTGGCGGTGCTGACCCGGCTGGTGCCGCCTGAAGTTAACGGTCATTATCAGGTTCACTTTTTGAGTCTATGTCAGCTTGGGGTGTTGTTGACTCATCCGGGTTTGGTCAACCATGCCTCGCGGTATTGGCAGCGGGAGAGCGAGCGGGCCGGAACTTACTCGCGGTTCTTGTGGAAGGAATGCTGGCTGCGATTTACGCCCTTGCTCTTGATGGTGGGCCTCGCAATGACGATGGTGGCCTGGAAGGAAGGCTCTTGGTGGTGGATGTTGGGCATTCCTGTCGTGGCTTTCTGCAATGTGGTAGTGGCATTGGAAACGACGGCAAGAATGGTGGTCAATGCCGGCGAAGAACATTGGCGAGTTCTTTGGCTCAACCTCGCTGGAACTGCGACTCGCTTGGGACTACCTCTGGCGGCCGCCGCGCTGTGGGGATCGAGTTTGGCCGCGCTGGGCATCGGGTTTGCAATCTCGTCCGTCTTGATGGCAGGGATGATCGGAATGGGATTGAGGGGATGGTCGGACGCACCGCGAGCGCAAGGAGTCGACGGGATCGAGAAGTGGCATCGCGAGCTCGTGGACTATGGACGTCCATTCCTGTGGCTTGGATTGGGCAGTTGGATGTTACAGTTTGCCGATCGTTGGTTGATTTCGATGCTGTTGGGGGAAGCGAAGGCGGGGCTTTTTGCGACGGCCAGTTCACTGAGTGCCTACGTGCCGAATGTGATCCTGGGTGCCATGATGCAGAAAGTGTTTCCATCGATTTTTAGGGAGTGTGATGCGGCTCGGGATCCAGAGGATTGGAAGAGGATATCGATTCGTTGCGGTCATTGGACCCTGGGATTTGTGGCGGTGGTGTTGGTGGGACTCCTGCTGCTGGATTTCCTGGGTCCGCGCCTTTTGCAAGGTTTGTTGGGGAGCGATTATAGGGAGTCCTGGTCCATGATCCTGCCTTCGGGGATGGCGGCGATGACCTTGCAAATCAATCAGTTTCACTATCTTATTTTGCAGGGTCAGCACAACAGCATGGGCATGGTGAGGGTCATGATGGCGGTTGCAGGGCTGAAGACTGCGGGGAGCGCCCTGTGCCTTCTGGCGGGCTGGGATTGGTTTGTGGCGTGGTTATGGATTTCGATGCCGCTGTGCGCCTTCGTGGGACGCGGGATGATTTTGCGCATGGCGCTTCGCGGGTCGGGTGAAGTGGCAGGGAAAGGAGGTCCTCATGGATAGGCTGATGACAGAAGCGGGAGATCGGTTTTGGCATCCTGAGCCCTTTGCGCGCGACCGATGGGTGGAAGCACAGGCGGGGACTGTGGCGGCGGGAAGCTGGGTGTTGGACGCCGGAGCGGGAGCGAGCAAATACCGGCCTTTCTTCAAGCATTGCCGCTATCAAACGCAGGACTTTTGCCAGTATGAGGGCGACCTGGTGAAGTATCTGGAGCCCGTGGATTATGTATGTGATATCGCCTCCATTCCCATCGAAACGGGCCGATTGGATGCCATTTTATGCACGGAGGTGATTGAGCATGTGGCGGATCCGGTATTCGTTTTGAGAGAATTTTCGAGATTGTTGAAGCGGGGAGGGAAACTTTGGCTGACCTCGCCTTTGCTATCCCACTTGCACATGGAACCTTATCATTACTATGGAGGGTTCACGCATTATTGGTACCGGCACTGGCTGCCCTTGGCAGGCTTTGTGATTGAATCGATCACGCCCGTAGGGGGTCCGGGGACGACCTGCATGATCTTCAACAAAGCGTTTTATGCTCAATGGGGAGAGGCCGAGAAGGGACTGGGTTTTGGGAAAAAGGTTGTTTCCAAGTGTTTTCGCGCGCTGGCGAAAATCTTCGTTCATTATGGGTTCCCCTGGATCCTGCCCCGGTTTGATCGCTGGCTGGGTTCCCGGGTGATTTGTTCCGGGTACATGGTGGTGGCGCGGCGCTTATGAAGCCGTTGCGGCGAGTCTTCGCCCTGGCTCCGGATTGCCATGTGAGCGAGGGATATTACCGGGTGCTCTGGAGGCGGCATTTTTACGAGGGCATTGCGGCATGCGTGGACCAGTTGATTGTTCCACAGTCGGTGGCATTTGATTGGGCGCGCTGGCAGGGCTCCCCGGGTCAGCGGGAGGAGGCGGATCGCAAGCGCGTCGAGTGTTCGGAGAGGATTTGGGAGCAGGTGCGGCAGGCTTGGGAGGAAGGGGGATTGGACGTGCTTGTTTCCTACTGTTTTTCCCGCGATGTCGAACTGGAATTGGTGCGGCGGGTTGCGGGTCTAGGCGTGCCCTGGGTGAATTTCTTTTGCGACAGTTTGCATATGTTTGAGGACGTTCGTGCGCTGGCCCGGGAGGTCAGCGTGAACTGGTTTCCGGAAACGGCGGCGCGTTCTCGTTATGAAGCGTTGGGGGGGAAATGTTTCTGCCGGCCCTATGCGTTGAACCCGTCATATTTGCCGGAACTGGAATGCAGGGAGCATCGGCGGACGGCGGGATTTGTGGGGTTTCCTTCGGCCAATCGCATCACTCGATTGGGATGGCTCAGAATGTGGGGTTGCCGGGTGGAAATTCGCGGCCGAGGGTGGGTGGGTCCGTCGGAGAATCCATTTTACAGTGCCAAGCCTTGGCGGGAAAGGCTGGTGGGGTTGATCAGTTCTGGAGGGTTGAGCGAAAAGATCTTAAGGCGAATGATGTGGCCGTGGGTTCGGGAGCAAGCGGAGGGCGAACTGAGCGACGAGGCGTTCTTCGAGTTTCTTCGGACCACTCTGGTCTCTTTAGGACTGAATCAAGGTCGGGATGAGTGCGGCCGGCTTGTCAGTTACATGAAGATGAGGGATTTGGAGTTTCCGGGTTATGGCTGCTGTTACTTGACGGAGCGAAACGAAGATGTGATTTCGGCCTTTGAGGTGGATCGTGAAGTCCTGGTCTTTGCTTCAAGCCGGGAGGCCGCGCATTGGGTGAAAGAGATGGAACGACATCCGGAGCAGGCTCGGGCCATAGGCAGGGCGGGTCGAAGAAGAGTGTTGGAGGAGCACACGTGGCGGGGGCGGTTAGACGAACTGGCACGAGTGTTGTGAGTTAGCTCAAAGGGGAGCGCCAAGACGCTTGGGGTGCGAAGCGGGAGAGAATGCCGAATGGGGAATGGTCGGTCCAATGAATGCGCCGGGCGGGAAAGTCCTGGACTGAAATCCGCGGCAGGGCGCGGACGGTTTGGACGAACTCGGAGAAGGTTTTGAAGTAGCGATCCTCATGGTGTGGCTGGACGATGGCTTGGGATTGTTTCCTCAGTTCCGCCATGGAGGATGGGGGGCAACGGTCGAGCCAGGCGATCTTCGCGGAGGCATCGTCGAGGTCGCCCGGTTGATACAGCAATTGGGAATCGAGAGCTTTGAGGTAGTCGTCCGCGCCGCAGCCGATGGAGGGGAAGACGGGAATGACACCCACGGACATCGCTTCGAGCAGCGCGATCGGCAGTCCTTCGTAATCGCTCAGGAAGAGAATCGCATCCCAGGAGGCGAGAGCCTGCCAGTAGGCGTCTCCGTCGAGGCGGCCGAGGAAGCGCACGTTCGTGAATCCCGCGCAGGCTTTGCGAATTTGGGGAAGATCGGGTCCTTCGCCCAAGCATTCGACTTGGCAATCGAGGTTCCTGGCTTGGAGCTGTGCAAGCAAGGCCGGCAGGCGGTCCAGCCGTTTCTGTTCGATTTGGATTCGTCCAGCAATGCCGATTGTGAAGGTCCGGCCTGGAGGCCTTGGGCGGGGAGCCGCGGTGGAAGGAATGGGGTTGGAAACGGGGTAATGGATCAGGGCGATGCGAGGTGCTGGCAACTCTGGCAAGGATTGGTTCGCGAGATGAAGCAAAGGCTTCGAAACGCACAGCAAACCGTCGAGAAGCTGCCGGTGGCAGGACAGGAATTGGGGCAAGCCGGGCCAATCGGAATGCAGGATTCCGATGCGGCGCTGGCAAGGAATGAGGTCTGCCCAGAAGTGGAGGCCCCAGAGATTATGGGCGATGACGAGGCGGTTGGGTTGGCGGGGGATTTGGCGGGCGATTCGGGTTCGTGCTTGGGCGATGGTATGGAATCCCCGGAGGCCGAGGGTTTGAGCGGAAGGTTGGTGGAGGGGAGACCGGTCGAAGAAAGTCGTGAGGGTGGAACTGGCGCAGAAGGCGGGATCTCGCTGGAGATGGCGTTTGAGGACGGATTGGACGCCGCCGAGGGTGGTGAGGAAGGTGAAGAGGTGGTGGAGGTGGACTGGGAGGAGATCGGGCGGGGACTCGCGCATGCGCGAGCCGACTATGGCCGGGGGGGAGTGGAAAAGTCGTGTCCAAAGATGTTGCGGCAGGGCTGGGAGGCGGTATAACGCGCGGGTGATTGCGAGCACGTTTGAGCGGCACATTCGGATTCAGCAGGTTTTTTGGTTCGGGCTGATTGCGGTCTTTGCCCTGGGTTTGGGGTATTTCCTGGCGCAGGCGCCGATTCTGGTTGTCTTGGGCATGGGGGCGTTGTTGTGGCTGGTGTTGTTGCCCTACCACAGCAAGCTGGCGGTGTATCTAGCGTTCGCGACCTTTAACTCGGCTCTGATTCTGCCTTATTTCCCCGGGCGGCCGTACATGTGGGAGTTTGCCGGAATGCTGGCATGGACGGGTCTGGTGATCACGATTTCGCTGCGTCAGTATCGCAAGGACTTTGCGCGATTGATTGAACCCCACAAGTGGGTGTTCATTGGGAGCGTGGGGTATTGCCTGGTGTTGCTGGTGACGATGTTTTACCGCGGTTTTGGATTCCGAATTTTGGGGAGCGAGGTCATGGGGGGGCGGTATTACTTTCAGCAGTTGGTGTGCGCGATCTTTCCGCTGTTGTTTGTGTTGGTGAAGTTCGAGGAGAGGACGCTGGTGAAGTTATTTTACATGCAGTGCGCCTTGACGATGACGTATTTGATTTCGGACTTCGCCTTTTCGGTGCTCCCGGCCCAGTTCTTTTTCCTGTTGCAGTTTTTCGAGCTTCCGGGGGACGCGATCAATTTTGAGTGGCAGAGCCGGACGATGGGGATCCGGAGGTTTCAGTCCTTGTATGTTGTCAGCAACGGGTTCTTTTTCCTGTTGCTGGTTTGGCACCGGGCGAAGGACTTCTTCTCGCTGAAGGGGGTATATTTGCTGCCGATGACCTTGGGAGTTTTCGGGGTGGGATTATTGAGTGGCCACCGTTACTTGGTGATGATTGTGGTGGTGAGTCTTGTCTTTATTCTTTACGCGCAGCGGTTTTACGATGTGAAGAACACGGCTATCGCGTGCGGACTGCTGTTGATGGCGCTGGTGGTGGCCTACGGGGCGGCCGAACGTCTGCCGCTGGCGGCGCAGCGGGCGCTGTCCATTTTGCCGGGGATCAGCGTGCATGCGCAGGCGAGGGATGACGGGGTAGGGACGCTCGACACGCGGCGCATGTTGCGGACGCACGGGATGGCGATGATACCGAATTATTTTTGGTTGGGGCGCGGGTTTGGCCAGGCGCCGAGCGATTACTCGATGAATTGGGATCCCACGGCCCTGACGTTGCATATCAATCAGGGGCGGTTTTACAATGGTTTCATTGGCTTGATGGTCAACACGGGTATTTTTGGGACGGCCTTCATGTTGTTGTTCTTGCTCGCGGGTTGTCATTTGGCGTGGAGGGTGATGGCCATTCTACGGCAGGTGGGGTGTGAGGATCATTTCACCCGGATGTGCAGCGTGATTGCGGGGCTTTACATGGCGAACGTCATTGCCTTTTTGGCGCTGCATGGGGACAGCGAGTACGCGATGAAGACCTTCTCATTGCAGACAGGGGTCTTGCTGGTGTGCCATTATTTCCTGAAGCAGCGGGCGGCGGCGGCGGCGGAAGCGGCATGAGGGTGTTCCATCTGCTCGGGCAATCCGAGGATCATGGGGGCATCCTATCGGTGATTCGCGGGCTTCAGCAGGCCACGGAGGGCGCGGGAGTCGAGCATGTGGTATGGGTGCGGCAGGGCTATGAAGAGCGGCGGGGTCCTTCGTTGAACTACCGGGTTACCCGGCATTTGGTGAGCGACTCGCCGAGCCATTGGGAACTGCTGGTGGGGGCGTGGCGATCGCGCGTTGAGTTGGATGCGTTGCGCAGGGCGGAGGCATTCGATGTTTTGCATGCGCACTCGCGCGGAGGGTTTTTGCTGGCGTGGTGGCTGGCGGCGGCGGGGAAGGAGAATGTCTTGTTCACGAATCATTCTTTTGCGCGCCGGACGTGGATGTATCGGGCGGCCGCCCGCTCGGGGCACTTTTACTCGGTGGTGCTGACACCGAGCATGCGGAGGCATTACCAGTTGGATGGGGGGCGGGTGCGAACGATACCGGCTTGTGTCGCGGACAGTTTTTTTGAGGGATCCCTGGTGACACGGCCGGGGCAGAAGCAGGGCCGGATTCGATTGGTGGGTGTGGGTAATGTTGTGAGGTGGAAGAACTGGCATTTGGTGGTTCAGGCGATGTCGGGCCTGCCGGAGTCGTTACGCTCGAAGCTGGAGTTTGAGCATTGGGGGCCGGTGCCTGAAGATGGCGACGCACCCGTTTACGCGAGGGAGCTGGAAGAGATGACGGATCGGCTGGGATTGCGAGAGTGTGTCCGTTGGAGGGGGCCGACGCGGGAAGTGCGGGGGAAGTTGGAAGCGGCGGACTGGTTTGTATTGCCTTCAACGGACGAGCCGTGTTCGGTGGCGTTGATGGAGTCTTTGGCGATGGCCCTGCCGGTCATTGCCTCGGCGAGCGGAGGCAACGTGGATTTGGTGAGGCCGGGCCGGACGGGGATGCTGTTTGCTCCGGAACGGGTAGAAGATTTGACGCGGATTTTAGAGCAAGTCGCCCAGGGCCGTGTGACGCTGGAGAGCGCTGCGATGCTGCGGGAGTCGGTATGGGACAAGCGGGCCAGCGCCGTCGGCGAGTCCTATTTGAGATTGTATCGGGAGCTTGCGACTGGGGGGGGTGGCCAGCGATGAAGCTCTTGATCTTTGCCCATACGCCTCCGCCTCATCATGGCCAGAGTTTCATGGTGCAGATGGCGTTGGAAGGCTTGGGAGGGGATCTGCGCAAGGGGGGCAGGACGCAGGGCGAGTTCGAATGTTATCATGTCAATTCGAGGTTTTCGGACACGATCGCTCAAATTGGTTATGCCTCTTTGGGGAAGGTGTTTAGGCTTTTGCGATATCTTGTCGAGGCCGTTTGGTGTCGTTTTTATCACGGAGCGGATACGTTGTTTTGTGTTCCGGCTTCGGGGGTTCGATCGGCCGTGTATCGCGATTGGGGCATTATGTTGTTGGGCAGGGTGCTTTTTCGTGAGCGGATTTATCACTGGCAAGCGGCCGGGTTGTCGGAGTGGTTGGAGCGGGAGGCGTGCGGCTGGGAGAGGAGTGTGACACGGTGGTTGCTGCGGCGGCCCTCACTTTCCATCGTTTTGGGTGAGTATGCGCGAAGCGACGCGGTCTATTTCGAGTCGCAGCGGACGGCGTTGATCTTCAACGCCGTGCCGGATCCCGCGCCGGACTGCCGGGAGCGGATCCTGCCGAGGCGGCGAGCGAGGTCAGAGGCGCGGTTGGCGGGGTGGCAAGGGTCCGGTCGGGGGATGGCATCTTTCCAGATTTTGTATTTAAGTTTGTGCATGCGGGAAAAGGGATTGTTCGACGCTTTGGAGGCGGTGGCACTCTTGAACTCGAGGTTGGAGCGAGAGGGCCGGCGGGTGCGGGCGCGATTGGTGGTGGCGGGCTCGTTTTATTCGGAAGGGGAGCGGTCCGAGTTTGAGGTGAGGTCCGCGCAGCGGGATTTGAACGGGCCCGGAGACGCGCGGGGGGAGGGACGGGTGGTGGACTACAGAGGATTTGTGCGGGGGGAGGAAAAGGCGCGGCTTTTTGAGGACAGCGATGCGTTTGTTTTTCCGAGTTATTATCCGATGGAGGGGCATCCGGTGAGTTTGGTGGAAGCGATGGCGTTTGGGCTGCCGGCGGTGGTGTCTCGATGGCGGGCGCTGCCGGAGCTTTTTCCGGAGGGCTATGATTTGCTTGTGGAACCGAGGCGTCCGGACGCCATTGCGGCGAAATTGCACGACCTGATTGTGACGCCTTGGCGTGAGGATGGCCGGGCGCGATACGAGCAGGACTTTACGCAAGCGCGGTTTCTGGAGCGTTTGAAAGAGGCCTTGCGCCCGCTGCGCGCGGGGAAGGCAGGAGGAGACCGGTGAGTGCGACATTCGGTCGGGAGAATCCCGGGTTGGTGGCGGTGACACGAGGGACTTCGGGGTATGGGGGGGGCGGTGAGGTTTCGCGGCAAGTGGAGGCAACGCTGGCGATGCTGGATTTTCCCTCAGATTTTTGGGGGCCGGGACAGAAGGTGGTGTTGAAGCCGAACTGGGTGAAGGAGCACGATGAGCGGCGGCCGGGGCCGGGGGCGTGGGAGCACGTGGTGACGCATCCGGAAGTGATCGAGTCCGTGGCGTCCTGGGTGGCGGGGAGACTGGAGGGGGCGGGTTCGGTGACGATCTGCGACGCCCCGCAAACGGACTCCTCCTTCACGGCGTTGCGCCGTTACTGCGGGTTGGATGGGATGATGGAGCGACTGCGATCAAAGCATCCCGGCGTGGAGTTTCGGCTGGTGGATTTGCGTCCCGAGGAGTGGCATGCGGTGGACGGGGTGACGGTGGCGAAAACGGCGCTGCCTGGCGATCCGGCCGGGGACACGCGGATCGAGTTAAACGAAGCCAGTGAATTTGTGGGCTACGGAGGGTTGGGGAGATTGTATGGGGCTTCCTACGACATGGAGGAGACGAACCGGAAGCATGCGGGGACGACCCATGAGTATCTGCTCTGTCGAACGCCGATGGAGGCGGATATTTTCATCAATCTTCCAAAGTTGAAAACGCACAAGAAGGTGGGGTTGACCTGTGCGTTGAAGAATCTGGTGGGGATCAACGCGAACAAGAACTGGCTTCCGCATCATACCGAGGGCACTCCGGATTTAGGTGGCGATCAATTCCCGTTGAGTCATGCGAAGGCGAGGTTGGAGCATCGATGGATGGGGGCTGCGAAGAGGTGGCTGAAACATCGCCCGGGATGGTCGCGTTTCTTTGTGCCTTTGAAGAAGGCGGGCCGTTGGTTTTTTGGTGATACGCAAAAGGTGGTTCGATCGGGGAACTGGCACGGCAACGATACTTGCTGGCGGATGGTGCTGGACCTGAACAAGTGTCTGTTCTTTTTCGATGGGGAGGGGAAGCGGCGGCCAAGTCCGCGGAAGTATTTGGCGGTGGTGGACGGGATTGTGGCGGGGGAAGGGAACGGGCCGATGGCGCCCGATCGCCGGGAGTGCGGGTTGATCCTGGCGGGGACGCATCCGCTGGCGGTGGATTGTGTGGCGGCGTCGGCGATGGGATTCGAACCGGAGCGGATTCGGCTTTTGGAGCGTGCGTTTCGGATGCGGGAGCTTCGATTCGCGGATTTTTCCAGGGACGCGATTCGAGTGGTTTCGAATGTGGAGGAGTGGACGGGAGGCTTGGGAGAATTCGATGCGGGTTTTCGGTTCAAGCCTCACTTTGGTTGGGTGGGGGCCATTGAGAAGAGGGAGGGGGTGCCGAAGGTTGGCAACGGGTAGGAGGATTCAGGTTCGTTGAGTTGTGGGAGAACGGGCGGCGATCCAATGTTCGGACATGCGGTTGTCCCAACGCGGGGCGAGAATGCGGATTTCGGCGAGTCCGCAGGATGACAAGTGGGAGGTGAGTTCCTTGCGGCTCATGCCGATTTCGTGGGTGTTGGAAAGTTTGGCGATGCGGTAGCTGATGAACGTGTGGAGGGTATTGGGCTCGTTGGCGAGCAGGAGCCAGCCGGCGGGTTTGAGGCAGCGTGCGGCGGAGGAGATGGATTGGCGCCAATCGAAGGCGTGGTGGAGCGCTTCAAAAACAATGACGGCGTCGAAGGGGGTTCGATTTGAGACGGCGGTATGGACGGATTCCATCGGGGAGACGAGAAACTCGAGGGATTCAGTGAGGTGTCGCGCTTGGAGGGCGCGGGCGCGTTCCTGTCCGAGCGCCACATCGTCGGGCATGATGGTGGTCCCGAGGACGTGATATCCCGAGAGGGCGAGAAACTCGGCCATCCAGCCGCATCCGCACCCGAGTTCCAAGAGTCGGGAGCCGGGGGCGAGGCCGAGGGATTGGAGGGATTGGAGGAGTCGTCCAAATTTCCGGCTGTATTGAGACCACGCCTCGGTTCCCCAGAAGGGTTTCCGTCGGTGGGCGTCGAGGTTGGCCTGCTTGGAAGCGCCGGCCATGGCGTCGTAAAAACTGATCTCGGCCTGGTAGGCTCTGGCCTGGTCGTCGAAGGTGGGGGGGAAGAGGCCGTCCGCGTAATCTCGGAGGATGGCGTAGCCACCGGCCTGGAGTTTGCCGAGCTTCGACAACGGGAGGTTGTAGTTTTGTTGATTGGCCTGGAAGAGACGTTTGCCGGGCGCGAGGAGGAAGGATTCCGCGAGCCGATGCGCAAATTGGTGGGCGAGCGTTCTGGGGGGTGGCATCAGCGCAGGAGGTCGTTCGATCTTTCGAAGCCGCCACAGTAGGGAAAACGAGATCCGCGTGTCACGTCGAACCTTGCCGGGGAAGGGCGGGTGCGATTCGGTTTGCAGGATGGAACCGACCGGGCCGACAATGAGAGCCTATGAATGTGGCCGAACGACGATTTGTCACGGGAGCGGAGACGGTGCGATTTCAATCCCCTTGGACGATTGAGGAATGGCTTTGCCGTTCGGATATTGTGGCGAACAAGGAGTTGATGTTGGTGCGGGCGAACATGGATCCGTATCGCTCGCATCCCTTTCACACGCATCCGACGCGGGAGGAGTTGATTTATATTTTGAGTGGTCGAGCGGAGCAATGGGTGGGCAAGGAGCATCGGATTCTGGGTCCCGGCGAGATGGCTTTTGTGCCCATGGGTGAAGTCCATGGGACCTTTAATCCTTTTCCCGAGAAACTCGTTTTTTTGGCCATCCTCTCCCCGGCGCAGGCGGCTGAGCCGGGGATTGTGGATGTTTCGACCCAAGCTCCGTGGCTGACGATGCGCGCCGGGTTTCCGCCGGTGGATTGATGGCCGAGGCGGGCTGGCGCGGGAACTACGGGCCTGGAGCAGAGGGGGTGACCGGAGGGTGGAGGGCGGAAGGACGAATGTTCGTTCTCAGCTTGGTCAGGGCGCGGACCAATCCGAAGAGCCAAAGGCCAAGTCCTGTGACGCTGAGGAAGGCTCCGGCGGCAAGCCAGGGTTCGCGATACTCGAATTCGACAAGGTGGGTTCCAGGCGGGATTTCAAGCCCCATGAAGGCATGGTTGATTTTCCAGATTTTTGCCGTGTTACCATTGATCCGCGCGATCCAACCTGGGTGCCAGCTGACGGCAAGGGTGGCAAAACCGGGTGCAGTTCCGGGGACGGTGGCCTGGGCGCGGATGGACTCGTTTGAGAATTGAGTTTGGCTCCATTCGATGCGAGGGCTCAAGGGTGAGGGGGGAGGAGTCCAGGCGGATTCGATCCAAGCTTCGCGCTCGGGCTGCCAGTCAGGGCGCAGGACCTGTTCCAGGTTTTGGGCGGGGTGAAGGGTTTCGACGGAGCCGAGCCAGGCGCCGGGGGCGCGAG